>CAMGTC010000368.1 GCA_946061765.1 uncultured Treponema sp. | reverse complement strand
CTTCAAAATTTTCATCTTCATCTGTAAATTCTGTATCTTCTGTTAAATCTGTATCTACTGTGAAATCTGGATTTTCTTCTTCAAAATTTTCATCTTCATCTGTAAATTCTGTATCTTCTGTTAAATCTGTATCCACTGTGAAATCTGGAGTTTCTTCTTCAATAATGTCATCTTCAGCAATTTCTTCATCATCTTGATTTTCAGAAGATTCTGATTTTTGGTTTAACTCTTCTTCTTTTGGGGGAAATTCTAATGCTGGATCTTCTTCGTCAAAAGAATCATCTTTATAATCATCTGGTAGTTTTTCTGGAGCTGGAGGAACATTATTCCATTCTAATTCTTCAACTGGGTTTTCCTCATTTTCTTCTGGTTGTGCAGTAAGAGCTGCATATTCATCCATTGTGATTATTGATGCAGGATTTTTATCCATTTCTTCATCGGTATCAACTTTTTCTTCTTGAATTTTTTCTTCTATAAGATTTTTATTTTCTTCTGCTGGAGTTTCTACATTTTCAATAATTTCTTCAGATTTTTCTTGGATTTTTGGATGTACTTTTGATAGTACTTCATCAAAAATAGTTGATTTTTTGATTTTTTTATAATCTTCATCGGAAATTCTTTCTTCTGGAGTTTCTTCTTGGGAAATTTCAAGTTCTTCTAAATCTTCTGAATTTTCTTCTTCCTGAACTTCTGGCTTTTTTAATCCAGTTTTTTCGGAAATTTTGGCATTAACTTTATCTGCAAGAATACCAATTCCAAGGTATTCAATAATAATCAACATTAAGCCAATAATTACAGCTACTGTAATTTTTAAACCAACAAAGTTGCTTTTTCCTAAATCTAAGACTGAACGGATGATATTTTCTGTAATTACTGATGTAAAAAAAGGAACAAGAGCGGTCAAAAGTCTCATACTTTTACGAGCGTCCCATTTTGAAGCAAAACATGAAAGGCCTGCAATAAAAATGAAAACTGGAATTAAAATACTTGAGAATCCATAAACGGTAAAAATCATATTTCCCAGAAGATAAAAAACATTATTATGTCCTGAACTTCCTGGCCCAAAATCGAGGGGTTGTAAAATCAAACTAATTGTAAATAATGCAGAAATTGTTAATAAAATAATTCCTGTTAGTAAGCTAGATTTATTTGACTGTTTCATACTACTTTTATCGGAAGAGCAGAAATTTAGTTTAGAAAAATAAATAAATCAAAGAGGTGCAAATTATTAAATCTTGCCTGCCATTTGAATAAACTGATATAATTAAAAAATCTAATTTATCAGGAAGATGTTTTGACCAATAGTAAATCGGTTTTTGATTTAAAATGTCACCGTTGTCCAATTTGTGATGGTTATGGTTGTCCGGGAAATATGCCTGGATTAGGTGGAGTTTTTGAAAATCAAAATTTCCAGTTAAATTGTTCTGTCTGGCATGATTTAAGAAAATCAGCAGAAAAAGAAGGTCGTTTAGCAGATTTATTAAATATTAAGGTATCTCCTTCTCACTTGCGTTGTGGACCGGTAACAGGGGCTGTAGAAAATGTTGGTTATGAACATGAAGAAGATTTTTATTTTCCATATCTAAATACAGCTAATCAGGCAGGTTATGGTCTTTGTGTTGGAGATGGATTTCCTGACGAAAAATTACATTTAGGTCTTGAAGCTGTAAAAAGAATTGGCAAGAAAGCAGCATTTTTCTTAAAACCTTATCCAGATAAAAAACTTTATGAAAGAATTGAGCTTGTAAAAGATTATGCTCAATATATAGGAATTGATATTGATTCTTATAATATTGTAACAATGAGAAATCTTGTTAATCTGGAAAGAAAATCTGCTCAACAATTGGAAAATTTTAGAAATCATTCAAAATTACCTTTTATAATTAAAGGTGTTTTTACCCAGGAAGATATTGAACTTGTAAAAGAAGTTAAACCTGATGTTGTTTATATTTCGAATCACGGGGGAAGGGTGGAAACTAGAATTGGCAGTAGTGGAGAATTTCTTTTTAAAAATGCCAGTGAATTGAAAAATTATTGCAGTGAAATATGGGTTGATGGAGGAATTCGTTCAAAGCTGGACGTCCAAACTGCTCTTTTTTACGGGGCTCACAAAGTAATAATGGCCAGACCTCTGATTCGTGCGGTTTATGACGGGGAATATGGCGTTTTTCAGGAATTTCACGATTAAAGTAGAATAAAAATCTTTATAAATTACTCATTTATTACTAGGACAAATGTCGAGTTTTAAATTTTCCTTCTTTGGGTGGCTTTTTGCTTCGCAAAAATCAGGCTTTTCAGGGTTCCGCTGTCGCTTCATTCCTTCGCTACGCTTCGGAACTGGCTACGCCAGCCCTTACAATCCTTGCCACTGTTTAAAATTAAAAAACTCGAAATTGAACCTAATAATTTTTTTCCAATTTACAAGTAAAAATAATTCATAGTTCAGAGCTTCCGCATTATAAACGCTTTTCCGTAATGTTGGTGCGAAGGAGCGGGGCGTGG
>CAMGTC010000367.1 GCA_946061765.1 uncultured Treponema sp. | reverse complement strand
TCTTTCGATCTCTTCAAAGGCATTGATTTTAACAGATTGAACAAACAATTTTCCTGCCCTAAGGAAATTTTGGTTCAAATATTCTTCCATTCCGGCATAAAAAATATCAAGCTGTTTAAGTTTATCATGAGAAAAAGAATCATAAATTCCAAGAACTTCATAAAATATTTCGTTTGATTTGTTATTTCCAAATCTTATGCTGTCTAGGCGCCTTCCTATAAATGGATTTTGGCTGTCATAGGTATTTGCTAACTGCCAGCATTCAAATGTAGTTATAATAGAAGAATGATAAAATTCATTTACTTTATAATAATTACTAGAATCAATTTCAAGAAGACCGCTGATCAAATAAGAAGAATAATCAGATTCATTTTGTTTAAGGGCAGAAGAAATATTAATTCCTCCAGTAACTACAATAGTTGATTTTGGTGGCTTTATAGTAACAATTAATTCTTTATCTTCGCTAATTACAGAATGACTTGTAAATAAAGAAGAATAATCATCCATAATCTTCTTTTCCTCATCTTTAATTTCAAGAGCAGACTTTAAGGCCTTGTAAACTTTTTCTTCTTTACTGCTCTTTTTTACAATGTCCAAAAAGAAAACTTTCATTCCTTCAGGACGCAGGCTTTCTATATAGCCGTTATTCTCTAAAATTACTTTGGATATTCTATTAAAATAGTCAGTATAAAAATCACTTATTACATTTGAATAATTACTTTGGTAAACCTTTTTTACTGTCTTAAAAAATAAAGGATTATTTTGGATTTTTATTTCCAGATATGAAGCATATTCACTTTTTACACAAACAAGTTCTTTTAGATTTCTATTAATTTCTTTAAATTTATTATTATTAATTCTTCCCTTCACAAGCCAAAGTATATTTCTTTTATCATTTAAATACTTGAGAATCTGATAAGCAAAAAGCAATGAATAAATAAATGTAAAATATGTAAAAGTTAATGATAAAGGTGTATAAATATCAAAAAAAACAAATAATAGAACAAAAACACTGTGTAAAAGCAATAATAAAAGGGCTCGAATAAGAAAAGAAAGCCATAATTTTTTGCATTTTATAAAATAACTTAAAATAAAGAGAAGGCTGCTAGCTATAAAAATCCAGTAGAAATTTATATAAGTAATAAAGTTATTTGAAAGTAATGTATAAAAAATATCACCTTGAATCTGAGAATTTGAAAGAAGTTTTCTTCCTGTAATGAGTGAAAAATCTTCCTGTGAACTGATTTTAGATCCAATAAAACAAATTGAATTTTTATAATCGCTACTTAGAGAGATATTAAGATTTTTATAATCAATACAGGCAGTTTCTAAATTTGACAAAGCTGTTTTTAATTTTTCTATTTTATCTTTGCTATAAAGTTCAGGCTCTTTTGTTATATTCTTATTTATAATTTCCAAAACCTTAGATAAGTGCTTACTTTTTACATAGTTCTCTACTTGACTGAAATATTGTTTTCTTAAATTAAAATAATAACTATATTCATAATCACTTATAAGATCATTTTTATTTAAACTATTATAACCATTCAAACGTTTAAAAAGTTCATTTTTGTAATTTTCGATTGAATTGTAAAAGTTTAATAAATCTCTGGAAGAAAAATAATATGGGAGTTCTTCTTTATTTTCATCAAGAATATTTAGGCCCTGGGAAATCTCTTCAAGTGATTGTTTTATAATCCTCTCACATTTTGTCATTTTAAAGAAATCAGTAATTTGACCTTCATTTGATTTACCTGATTTTGAAAAATTTATTAATAGATTTCCATTTTTATCTACTGGTATTGTAAGATTTTTTACTTCCCCACTTTCA
Organism: uncultured Treponema sp.; assembly: GCA_946061765.1. Classification (GTDB taxonomy): domain Bacteria; phylum Spirochaetota; class Spirochaetia; order Treponematales; family Treponemataceae; genus Treponema_D. The sequence goes on along the minus strand of CAMGTC010000367.1, from coordinate 679 downwards.
GGATTTTTTATATCATGTAAAATAATTTTGTTCTTTTTTATGCTGATTTTTGGATTATTATAAAAATCGCAGAAAATTGAAAAAGCAAGATTTGGAATAATATCATTTTGATTTTTATAAATTAAAGGCTGGCGTCTGATTAATCCATCTGAATCTGCAAAGAAATCGCTAAAACCCGAAGATTTTGTATGAACCAAAAATTCATTTTTAGAAACTGTTAATCCATATTCATAGGGTCTATTAATATCAATTTCTTTTGAATATTTATCAAGAAGATTTTTACTATCAGAAAGATTTTGGGGATTAAAAAAAAATCTATCTAAAACATATTTTTTTTCGAGTGGAGATAAAATAAAGTCATTTTTATTAATACTGAAAGGAAAAAAAACATTACCATTAAATTGCAGGCTTTTTGTAAAATCATTTTTTGTATAGACAGATGAAAATAAAATTGGCTTTGTAAAAACTACAGCTTTTGACTGATACTCTTTTAAATGAAGTAAAATATCTGCATATAAATCAAAAATATCAATTTCAGAATAACCTAAAGCTTTAGAATCCAGATACAGGTATTTTATATCAGAATTTTGAATTTCAATCTTTTTTACAGAGGAAAGTTTATCGTATAACCTAAAATCGAGATTTTTAAAAATTGATAAATAATTTAAGATCGGAAGAG
>CAMGTC010000366.1 GCA_946061765.1 uncultured Treponema sp. | reverse complement strand
AGAAAATTATTCTTTAAATCGTAAGTAATAGCCTTAGAGGCACTCTGATTAACTAAGTTCTCAAACATTTAAAATTACTTCTTTTACCTGTGGAATATATTGATTCATCAAACCATAAAAGAAACTGTTAGCCAATAAAGATGAAGCATCGAAGAATGGCTGAACATTCATAATGAACATGATTAAACATACAATTGCAAAACCTTCGATTAAACCAAAAGCGGCACCTAAAGTTTTATCAATTCCAACAAGAATATTCATCTGAAAAATTTTATGAATAATTGCACCAATAATTTTGAGGATAATATAAGAAACTGCAAAAATAATAAGAAAAGCAAGAATATTACACAAAATCAAGTTGGAAATTTTGTTCTGCAACATAACTGAAACTTTAGAATAGGAAAATATTGCAAGGATAATACCTATAATCCATGAAGCTTTACCAAATAATTCATTAACAAAACCTTTGATTAAAGCTACAACCATAAAAATTCCAATAATTATCAGAAAAATCCAATCAATAACAACTAAAGACATTTTAGTCCTCCTATAAAAAGCGCTATTTTAGCGGTTTTATCTTACACTCCTTTAACAACTCCGCGTTAGCGGCTAGCCAGGATGGCGAGTATCCAAGTTTATGAAGTACAGAGCACAAAATAAACTTGGTGATAAAAATTACACGGACGTAATTTTTATCTTACACTCGTAATATTTTTAAAAATTATATCAGCAATCTTATATGCCGGTTTTTGCCCCTGAATAAGATTTCTAAGATTTTCAGAATATTTTAAACGATTTTCTTCAAGTAATAAATCGTCTACTTCTTTTTTAAGATGCTGATTATCAGCATCTGTTCCAATCAAAACCTTTGCAGCATTTTTTTCTTCAAAGTATTTTGCATTATCAACCTGATCTCCACGAGTACCACTTCCACATAAAGGAATTAATAGCATAGGTTTATATAAAACTGCAGCTTCCCAAATAGAATTTGCACCTGCTCTGCTTAAAACAAGGTCGGCAGCAGAAAGTAAATCTGGCATAGGATCATAAATAAAATTATAAGCCTTATAGGAATCAGTATATTTTTTAGCCAATTCTTCTGATTTATTTTCATTTGAATTTACCAGACCAGTCTGATGAACTACAAGAAAATTTTTACAAAGATAATCAATATTTTCAAAAACTAAATCATTAATCTGGCGGGCACCAGAACTTCCTCCAAGAACAAGGAGCAAAGGTTTATGAATCTGTTCTTTTTTTAATCCAAGAAAATCATAACCTTTGAGAGGATTTGTATTGTAAAAAACAGGTCTAACAGGATTTCCAGTTACAATTACTCTATTTTGTTCAGCTGGCGAAAGTCTATTCTTTGTTTCTTCATAAGAAAGAAACATTGTATGAGCTGATTTAAAATTTATTCGATTAGCAAGTCCCAAAGTAAAATCACATTCATGAGTATAAACAGGGATTTTTAAAAATCTTGCTGCAAGACAAGGAGGTACACTTACAAAACCCCCTTTAGAAAAAAGTAAAGCTGGTCTATACTTTCGTAAAATATGATAAGCTTTAAAAAAGCCTGCCAATATTCTAAACAAGTCTGTAAAATTTTTAAGAGAAAAATATCTTCGTAATTTTCCAGAAGGTAATCCAAAAAATTTATCAGCAGAAGGCTTTCCATCAGGACCAAGAGCTCTTTCAATAATAGTTTTATCCATTCCCTTAGAAGAACCAAGCCAGTAAATCTTTAATTCTTTTTTATTTTCTTTAGCAATTGCTTTTAATTCATCAGCTACAGCAAGACCAGGATAAATATGGCCACCAGTCCCACCACCAGTAAAACAAACCAATTTATTATTCACTTTCATTATGAGTCATTTTAACACACTTGAAGATAAGTTTAAATATAATAAATATTATGTTTGTAACCTTTACTATGGTAATTTTCGATGTTATGAATTTTTTACTATGTGGTATAGAGAGAATCCCATATACGGGCGAAAGATATTTTTCTGCAACCCCAGCTTATTTGCTTATTTATAGAACATTTCATTGTTGAATCTCTTCGTAAAAACGATTATGAAGTTTATATTCTTCATGTTATTCTTTAGCCAAACCATTATTAATGCTTTATCCAGACTCAATGTGTTATTTTGATATAGATTCAGAATTAAGTTTTTCGGCCTGGTTTAATTTTTTAAAAAGTTTTTTAACAGATCAATGAAAATCAACATATTTAGGAATTATTTCAGAAACAGCAAAAAAGGAAGATATGGAAAAATTTCTGATGAATATAAAACTTCCAGGTGGATTTATAAATATATCAAATAAAACTGAAAGCTTAATAAATCAATTTTCCACAATCTTAGATCTTAACGGTGCTAAAGGACGAAGAAAATATATCCGTCTAGATACAACAAATATGAAAGATGTAAGAGGATATTTATCTTATGGCGATAAATTATATTCAATTGATATAAAAGATATTTCTGTAGTAGGTTTTGCCTGTACTTACAA
>CAMGTC010000365.1 GCA_946061765.1 uncultured Treponema sp. | reverse complement strand
GGATTCCAAGCTGGCATATCTTCAATTACAAATATTTTTCTTAATGCATTTGTATAAGCATAAACTGTATCATCTGTAATAAGTTCAGAATCATTTGCAGCAATATCATCTCTAATAACTGTATATGCAGTCTGTGATCCCTGATTTCTTGCATAAGATTTCATCAATCTTTTTGCTCTTTCTGGATCTCTTTTTACATCATCTACCCTTGAAATATCTGTATTAACGATTGCATTGTAATAATCAAAAGCTTGATCGAGAGCTACATCTTTATCCATATTGACAGCTTCTGGCCATCCTCCTCTACAAATCAAAAATGCCAAATCATCTATATTCAATTTGTTTGTAGCAATAAGTTGTTCAGGCTGATTAAACATTTCTTTTAAACTAACCTCACCTGTTGATTCTCCAGATTCATATAAAGACATTGGTCTCATTTTAATCCAAGCAAAACGACCTGTTCCTGTATGAAAAATCTCATCTGTTTTTGGAGGTACAGCAGACCCAGTAAGAATAAAATGACCATAATTTTCTCTATGATCAACTTCAAATCTGACTGCATCCCAAAGTTTTGGAGCAATTTGCCATTCATCAATAAGACGTGGAGTTTCCCCTTCTAGTAATTTTGATGGATTTATATCTGCCATCATGAGGTTTGAAGAAACATCTTCTGGTTTAGACATATATAAAATACTTTTAGAAAACTGTTCTGCGGTTGTAGTTTTACCACACCATTTAGGGCCTTCTATAAGGAGAGCTCCTTTTCCTCTGAGTTTTCTTTCAATTAGAATATCTGTAATTCTTGGCTTATATTTTCCCATAGGTATTAATATATATTATATTTGGGACTTTGGCAAATTATTATTTGTGATTTTGTCTGTTTTTTACTTGGGAAGTTGGTATTTTTACAATCGGTATATTGGCTTTCAATTTATACTATCTATTACAAATTTTATCTATAAGACCTAGTTTTGAGTATAAATGAGCCATTACCAGTTTTTACATATAAAATAGATATTGGTTTCTGAAATTATGAAAGGATTTTTCTTAAATGAAGCAAAGTTTAAATAGCCCAAATTTCGAGTTTTAAATAAATTTACAAAAAAGACGTAATTCCTTAAAATTTTGTCACCACAACAAAAAAAACAAAAAGGATTACGCCCATGTATAATCAAATTTATAGCATAGTTAACGATTTTATAAAAGCAGTTGAACAGGATAAAACCTTTTCCGTTCTCCTAAAAAATTGGAATGGAAAGAGAGGTTCAAAATGAAACTGGTCTGCATTTTATTGATTCAACACCGATATCAACTTGTCTGAATCGATGAATATTCAGCCATAAAGTAACAAAAGAGTTTGCATCCCGCGGAAAATCTACAAAAGGATGGTTTTACGGCTTCAAACTTCATGGTGTCTGTTCTGAAAAAGGTCTTTTAGAATCGGTAGTTTTTACTAAAATCTTATCCAAAAATCAAAACTTGAATTTAGGGCTATATAGAAAAAAGTGGCGGTATTCAATTTAAAGGTTTATAATATTTTCATGTTTAATATTGGAATTATCGGCTGCGGAAACATCGCAGAAAAAATGGTTGAAACTGTAAAAGGAATGAAGGGTGCAGAAATTTATGCAGTTGCTTCAAGGGATATTTTTAAGGCAAATGCGTTTGCAGAAAAATATCACATTCCACGTGCGTTCGGAAGTTACGAGGATATGGTAAAAATTCCTGAACTTGATCTTGTTTACATTGCAACGCCTCATTCTCATCACGCAGAGCACGCTGAACTCTGCATCAAAAATAAGAAAAACGTGCTTGTAGAAAAAGCCTTTACGATGAACGCGCCTCAGGCAAAGAAACTCGTTGCGCTTGCAAAGAAAAACAATGTTTACCTTGCAGAAGCAATCTGGACGCGTTACATGCCGAGCCGTACTGCAATTTCAAAATTAATCGACAGCGGAATCATCGGTGAAGCAAGATATCTTACTGCAAACCTTTGTTATTCGATGGCGCAGAAAGAGCGCATCGTAAAACCTGAACTTGCAGGCGGCGCTTTGCTTGATATCGGTGTTTACTGCCTTAACTTTGCCTTTATGTGCTTCGGAAACAATATTGCTAAAATCGATTCTTCCGCAAAACTTTCTAAAAAAGGAATCGACGAAAACGAATCAATTACCGTTTACTTTAAAGATGGCCGCGTTGCTTATCTTACTTCTGCAATGAATGCCCGCTCAGACCGCAAAGGAATCATCTGGGGCGAAAAAGGCTACATCGTTGTAGAAAATATCAATAACCCGAACGCAATCAACGTTTTCGATTCTGACGATAAACTCATCAAGTCTGTGAAAATTCCTCTCCAGATTACAGGCTATGAATATCAGGTAATCGAGGCTATGAAAATGATAAAGGCAAAGAAAATCGAAAGTGAATCAATGCCTTTATTAGAAACAGTTTTCGTAATGCAGACAATGGATAAGCTTAGAAAAGACTGGGGCGTTGTATTTCCTCAGGAAAAAAA
>CAMGTC010000364.1 GCA_946061765.1 uncultured Treponema sp. | reverse complement strand
ATCATTTACACGTATCTTTATGGTAGAAAGCACAAAAATGTGCATTTCTCAGGGAGTATTATCATCAAAAAACTAGAATCATTAAAACCGGCTGTTTTTATTCCTCAAATTGAGGCAAGAATTACAGACTTGGAAGAAGCACACAAAGCAAAACAATTCGCTGTAAAAAAGAATTCCTCTGGGCTTGTCCGTATCGTGCGCCGGGGAAAGACTCTTTTGTTTTACAAACGCTCCTCCCCTTCCGATGCACAGGGAACTTACATGCCCCGCTCACAGGAAAAGCTGGCCCGCGCACTTATCCAGAATGATTACGACCAGAAAACTATTCCTGCCATCGAAGCAGAAATTAAAGAGCTCAAGGATTTTCTAAGAGCCTACAAAGAAAAATGCTGCGACACTGTCTATCAGAAGCTCCCTTCCACCCGACAGGAAGTTGTTACCCCTCTTACCCTGAACGACGAACAATACGCCGCTGCCTGGCTCAAGGTGGACTACCGTCGCAAGAAAATCTCCGAAGATGCACCGCAGCTTTTTACCGACAATAATGAACAGGTGCGCTCCAAGTCCGAGGTAATAATTGCAAATGCCCTAAAGGCGGCCGAGGTGCCTTATCGTTATGAGTTTCCTCTTCTAGTAGATAGGAATGCAAAAAATAATTGTGAGGGCTCGGATAATATGGGCTCTGCTCACTACACATCCTCTGTAAAATCCAGGACTAAAACTCCAGATTTTTTCGACCAGGATATCTGTCAGCTTCATCCCGATTTTTATTGTCTGAATCTCCGTACCCGCCAGGAGTTTGCCTGGGAGCATTTTGGCATGATGGATGATCCAGCCTACGCCGCCCGCGCCACAGAAAAACTTGAACTCTATGCCGAAAACGGATTCTTCCCGGGTAAAAATCTCATCATCACAATGGAGACCTCGGCTAAGCCTCTTTCATCAAAAATTTTAAAAAGCGTGATTCAAACATCTTTGAAATAAAAGTCCGGCATTATGAAGTATAATTCATCACTAATTCTGACATCAAAAATAAAAACGAGGAAGAAAATGCAGCTGCAAACAGACCGATTAATTTTACGCGAATACACAATGGACGATTTTACTGCTCTCTACGAAATCATGTCCGATTCAGAAACAATGCAGCACTACCCCGCCCCCTTTGATGAAGCCCGTACCCGACGCTGGATTGAATGGAATCTTGAAAATTATCATAAATATGGATGGGGACTTTGGGCAGTAGTTTTAAAAGAAAGCGGCGACTTTATCGGAGACTGCGGAATCACTCTGCAGAATATCGACGGCCAGCTGCTTCCGGAAATTGGATATCACATTCACAAAAAATACTGGCGCCAGAGTTTTGCAAAAGAAGCTGCCCTAGCTGTCCGCGACTGGGTTTTTGAAAATACAGATTACGACACAATTTATTCTTACATGAAATATACAAATGTAGCTTCGTATTCAACGGCACTTTCAATCGGTATGAAAAAAGTGAAGGAATATCCTGATCCTAAAAATGAAATTTCTTACGCCTATGCAATTACACGGAACGAGTGGAAAGTTCAACTTTGAAAAACAAGTGCTGAATCGTTCACAAAATCTCTTCAATTTTGTCGAGAATCAACAAATCTGCAGGAAGCCAGTCAACAGAAGGCAAAGTTTCTTTTGTAAGCCAGCGGGCAGCTTCATGTTCGAGAAGTTTTAGCTCCCCAGAAATAATTGTGCACAAAATACAATGCATAGTCAGATGAAAGTTCGGATAATCATAATCCACCACACCAAGGACTTTTTCTGCCTTTACCTCAGTGGCAAGCTCTTCCCGAATTTCACGTTCAATACACTGCTGAGGAGTTTCGCCAGGTTCAAGTTTTCCACCAGGAAGTTCCCATCCATCCTTGTAGTCACCATAACCACGCTGAGTTACAAAAATCTCTTTTTTATTTGTTTCTGGATTTACACGAAGGATGATAGCTCCGCTGACTGTAATTTGTTTCATTTTGTACTAATTTTAGTGAAATCACGCTGGAGAGAAAAGTATAAGAAAGTTCATTATGAACGACTTTAAGTTCATCAGTTACGTCCCCAGAAAACATACTATTAGGACAAATGTCGAGTTTTAAATTTTTATTCTTTGGGTGGCTTTTTGCTTCGCAAAAAACAGGCTTTTCAGGGTTCCGCTATCGCTTCATTCCTTCGCTACGCTTCGGAACTGGCTACGCCAGCCCTTACAATCCTTGCCACTGTTTAAAATTAAAAACTCGAAATTGAACCTATTATATTTATTTGCAGAAAAACATATTCTTGAGGCTGAATGAGGAATTATTATAGATGATAAAGCTATACAAGAATCGTCTTTATAGGGATTAGCAAAAGCATTATAGCCTACAAAACGGATAGTTGAAGGCAAGCCCCTGTAAGATGGTGATATTGAAAAATTTATGAAAGAATATGATATTGAATATATATGAAGTTTTAAATCAAACAACATAACAGTTTGAAAACTTACTACCAGTCAGAAACT
>CAMGTC010000363.1 GCA_946061765.1 uncultured Treponema sp. | reverse complement strand
TTTGAATCACGCAACCGTGACTGGGAGCCAAAAAATCGGATATTTGTTTATAATGAGGAAGCCCTGTATATGATTGTATTGTCTGCAAGCTTATAACTATTAAATCCATGATTTTAAAATAACACAAAGTTCTTAATTTAAATAGTTAGTATTTTTTACAAATCAAAAAAGAAAATATATAATTATATAGTTCGAATTTCGAATTTTTAATTGGTAATGCATAAAATTGATTTTTATAATCTCATTTGCATTATGGAAAGACTGTCAGTCAGAAAGCGACTGTCAAAACCGCTACCGCCTGCCTGACGGCAGTCAGGGCGTTGCTACATGCGCAAGTCGGCAAGGAAACTACCGTTTCCGACTTGCGAATGTTTTTGCCAGCCTCTTTCTTCCTTCTCGTTTTTTCATAATTAAACAATTTTTTTGTAAAATCAATTTTATGTTTAATTTTCAAAAAACTCGAATTTTGGGCTATATAATACTTTACTTGGGGGTACTTAAAATGGAAAAGCCAATCAAAATCACCTTTACAAAAAATGGAAAAGAAGAAACAGTAAATGCAGTTAGTGGAAGTCAGGTTTTTAGTTTTATGCCTGAATTTTCAATCAACGGAAATCAATTAGTAGCTGCAAAAGTAAACAATGAACTTTGTTCATTAGATTCTGAACTTATTTTCGATTGTAAAGTTGAACCAGTTTACAACAATACGAAAGAAGGAATGCAAGTATATAGACGCTCATTATGTTTAATTCTTGCCGCAGCAGCTCACAAATTAAATCCTAAAACTAGACTTTTAGTAGGAAATTCAATCTGCTATGGTTATTACTACACAATGGAAGGCCCTAAAATTGACATTAAAGCTTTAAAAGCAGAAATGGATAAAATTATTTCGGCTGATATTAAAATTAAAACTGGATATATTTCCTGGGACCAGGCAGCAAAGCTTTTTGAAAAATTAAATCTAAAAGAAACAAGAAAACAATTAAATCACACTTGTACATCTAAAGTTTTAATCAACTCAATTGATGATTTTTCTGATTTATACTTTGGACCTCTAGCCTTATCAACAGGTTCTTTAAAAACTTTTGATTTAATTCCTTATCATGATGGACTTATGTTAAGATTCCCTAAAACAAAAGAACCAAATGTCCTTCCAAAATTCAAGGATGAACCAAAACTTTTTGGAATCTTTCAGGAATATAAAGACTGGGGAAAAAGAGTTAATGTTACTTCAGCAGCTTCACTTAATGATTTAATTGCATCAAGAAAAATAAACGATTTTATTGATATTTCAGAAACTCATCAGGAAAAATGTATTTCTGATATTGCATCACAAATAGTAAAATCAAAGAAAGTAAAAGTTGTTTTAATTGCAGGACCATCTTCTTCTGGAAAAACAACTTCTGCAAAAAAACTTGGTCTTGAACTTCAGGCTATGGGATATCAGCCAAAAGTAATTAGTCTGGACTGTTATTATGCAGGCAGAGATAAAACTCCTTTGGACGAAAACGGAAAACCAGACTACGAATGTCTTGAAGCCCTAAATGTTGAACTTTTAAATCAAAATTTAATGGATTTATTTGATGGAAAAGAAGTAAACATTCCAAGCTACGATTTCCACAACGGAAAAAGTTACTTTGATGAAAATAATAAAATGACTCTTGAGCCAAATGAAATTTTAATTATGGAGGGAATTCACGGTCTTAATCCAAAATTAACAGAAAAGGTTCCAGATGAATATAAATTCAAAATTTATCTTTCTGCCCTAACCCAGCTTAATCTTGATGACCACAACAGAGTTTCAACCAGCGACAACAGACTTATTCGTCGTATCGTTCGTGACAACAATTTCCGTGGAAAATCAGCAGAAGGTACAATTGCAATGTGGCCAAGCGTACAAAAAGGAGAAGAATTACATATCTTCCCATATCATAACAATGCAGATGCAATTTTAAACACTGCTTTAGATTATGAACTTTCTGTTTTGAGAGTTTATGCAGCTCCACTTTTACGCCGAGTTAAACCAAGTATGGAAGAATATTCTGAAGCTCAGAGACTTTTAAGATTCCTGGAAAACTTTGCAACAATTGCACCGACCGCAGTACCACCACGTTCTATTATTCGAGAATTTATTGGTGGCTCAGCATTCCACTACTAATAGGACAAATGTCGAGTTTTAAATTTTTATTGAGGGGGTAGTACAACCCCCTCAAAACGGCGAAGTCAAGGCTTTAAGCGTTAGCGTGCCTTGACTCGACGTATTCTTTGGGTGGCTTTTTGCTTCGCAAAAAACAGGCTTTTCAGGGTTCCGCTATCGCTTCATTCCTTCGCTACGCTTCGGAACTGGCTACGCCAGCCCTTACAATCCTTGCCACTGTTTAAAATTAAAAACTCGAAATTGAACCTAATAAATATTTTAGGTATAAAAAAGACTTCTTTTGAATTGCAGTACAGACCAGGGCAAACGCATTATAAACAAAAATCCGTTTTTTTGGCTCCCAGTCACGGTTGCGTGATTCAAAACCGCGCAATAATGCGCTA
>CAMGTC010000362.1 GCA_946061765.1 uncultured Treponema sp. | reverse complement strand
AATTACAACATCTTTTTTATGTTCAACAAGACGTTTAGCCTTTTCCAAAACCATTTCAGCAACCTGAACGTGTCTTGTAGCCTGTTCATCAAAAGTAGAAGAAATTACTTCACCTTTAATGGCTCTTTCCATTTCTGTAACTTCCTCAGGACGTTCATCAATTAAAAGAACAATTAAATATACTTCAGGATTATTTGTTGTAATCGCGTTTGCAACTTTCTGCATAAGAATTGTTTTACCAGCTTTTGGAGGCGCAACAATTAATAAACGCTGACCTTTTCCAATTGGAGCAAATAAATCTACAATTCTAGTTGAAACTTCTGTAGAAACAGTTTCCAAACGAAGTTTTTCATCCGGATATAAAGGTGTAAGGTTTTCAAAAGGTACACGAGTCTGAGCAATACGTGGCTCATCAAAGTTTACAGATTCAATTCTAAGTAAAGCAAAGAATTTTTCCCCTTCTTTTGGAGAACGAGTCTGTCCATAAACAGTATCACCAGTTTTAAGATTAAACAAACGAATCTGGCTTGGTGAAATATAAATATCATCAGGACCTGGAAGATAATTATTCTGTGGAGAACGAAGGAATCCGTATCCATCAGGAAGAATTTCCAAAGCACCAGAAGCAAAAATAATTCCACCATGTTCTGTATGAGCTTTAAGAATTACAAAAATAAGATCCTGCTTTTTCATAGGTGCCAAATCATCTTCTGTAAAACCATATTCTCTGGCCATATCGCGAAGTTCTGGCATACTCTTTAATGTAAGATCATTAATTAAAAGTTTAGGTTTATTTGTATTATCATCAGGGGCAGAAGATGCGGCTAAAGCGGCTTGTGCAGCAACAGCTTCAGAAACTTCACCAGATGGAGAAGGATAATTTCTTACAAATCCTTTTCTTGGCTGATTATTGTTTTTTCTGTTATTAAAATTATTTCTGCCGTTTTGATTGTTTTTTCTAGACTGTGAATTTTCGTGATTATGCTGTTCTAAAGATTCTTCGCTTACAGGTTCACAAGCGTGTTCATTTTCTTGATTTTCAGGATTTTTTTCTTCAGATTTTTCACTTTCTTCTTCTGAAGTTTTTTCAACTTTTTTTACAATTCTTTTGCGTTTTACAACAATTTTTGCTGGTTCTGCAGCACTTTCCTCTGTTGATTCCGAGTTTTCTTTTTCCGAAACGTCAGAAGCCTTATTTTCCTCATTCAAACCAAAATCTAAAGTGGCCTGTTCATTTTTAGCTTCTTCATTACCTTCTACGTCATTTACACGACGTTTTCGCAATACTGCCATTTAAAAATACTCCGTAAAGTAAGATTTTTTTATAATTTATTTGATTTTATTTTTTAATTGTTATTTTTTGGGAATTTTTTGCCTTGAATTAGGTTATAAAGATTACATTGATTATCTTCTTAATTTTATTCTTTGTCAACTTACCTGATTATTTTATAACATCAGAATGAACAACAAGAGATTTTTTATATTCCTGAGAAGCCACTGTAAATAAATCAATCTCAGGTTCTTTGTCCAGCATTTTTACATTTCCCTTGTAGTCTACATTATTGGCAATTCTAATTCTTGCAGTTTTGATATTACTATCTACAGTTGAACCCGAGCAGATTTCTACTCTTTCGCTGGCATTAATATCACCCTTTAACTGACCAGAAATAACAATTGAATTTACATCAATACTTTCTACAGTACAAACAGCATTTTTATCAATTTCTAAATCACCAGTTGGAGCGTTGATTTTTCCCTTAAATTTACCGGTAATAACAATCCTGTCTTTGAATTCAAGAATTCCATCAAACTCAGTTTCTTCACCAAAAACAGTAATATTTCTTTTTTCTAGATTTTTATCTGCCATTTGTAATTCCCACTAAGAAGAGTTTAACAAGATTTAAAATGATTATCAATTATTTTTAGATTAATTATCGCCATTATTTTTTAAATCCCAGAGATTAGCCTTCAATTCTTTTCCTGCTCTAAAAGCCGCTACATAATGAGGTTCTACAGAAAGCTTTTCTCCAGTCTTTGGATTGTGAGCAAGGCTTCTTCCCTTTCTTAATCTAGGCTCAAAAGTTCCAAATCCTCTAAGTTCAATTGTTGCCCCTTCTTCTAAAGCACCTTTTAGTGAAATAATAAAATCATCAACAACTGATTGTATAACCTGTCTCTCGATTTTTTTATTGGATTTAGAATAAATATTATCTATCAAATCATTTTTTGTAATTTTATTTTTCATTTTTAACTTATTTTTTTCAATATTAAAAAAAAACCAGTTGAAGAAAGCTCCAACTGGATTTCCAAAAAGGTTAAATCTTATTTTTATTTAGCTGCTTTGAATGTAGCATTAAAAAGATTCATCATTCTTGACTTCTTACGTGATACTGCATTTCTTTTCATTACGCCCTTACTTCTTGCACTATCAAGTTCTTTCTGAAGCTGCTTGTATTTTTCTTCTGCCAACTTCTCGTCTTTTGCCATTACAGCTTCTACAAACTGTTTTGCATAAGTCTTACATTTACTTTTAATAGCTTTATTATGAAG
>CAMGTC010000361.1 GCA_946061765.1 uncultured Treponema sp. | reverse complement strand
GGGATAAATGCGTGCAAAAATTCATCCCGGAAATTTTTTCTTAAATTTGATAAAAAAATAACTTTAACACAATATTTTTAAACAGGAAAAATAAATGAAAAAACTGATTTTAGGAAATGCGGCAGTTGCCAGAGGGCTTTATGAAAGCGGGTGTGAAATAGTTTCAAGTTATCCTGGAACTCCAAGTACTGAAATTACCGAAGAAGCTGCGAAATTTAAAGAAATCTATTGTGAGTGGGCTCCAAACGAAAAAGTTGCAATGGAAACTGTTTTTGGTTCTGCTCTTGCCGGTAAACGTTCTTTTTGTGGAATGAAACATGTTGGACTAAATGTAGCAGCAGATCCTCTCTACACCGCCAGTTATTCGGGAGTAAATGCTGGACTAGTTGTTGGAGTTGCAGATGATCCTGCCATGCATTCAAGTCAAAACGAACAGGATTCAAGATATCATGCTATTGCATCTAAAATTCCTATGATTGAGCCAAGTGACAGTCAGGAATGTATTGATTTTATGAAAATTGCTTTTGAAATGTCGGAAAAATTCGATACACCTGTTTTGTTTAAAATGTGTACAAGAATTGCTCATTCCCAGAGTATTGCAGAATTGGGGGAAAGACAGAATCAGCCTGTAAAAGCTTATGTTAAAAATATTCAGAAAAATGTTATGACTCCTGCAAATGCAATCAGAAAACATCCTGTTGTTGAGCAAAGAAATAAAGATATTGCTGAATGGTCTCAAACTTCAGGACTTAATAAAGTTGAAATTTCTGAAAAATCTACAATTGGAATTATAACTTCATCAACTTCATATCAATATACAAAAGAAGTTTTTGCCGATAAAGTTTCGATTTTAAAACTTGGACTTGTAAATCCTCTTCCTGGACAAATGATTAAAGATTTTGCTTCTAAAGTTCAAATGCTGATTATTATAGAAGAACTGGACCCAATTATTGAAAATTTCTGTCGAAGTTTAAATCTTTCAAATGAAATTCATGGAAAGGACTTGCTGCCAGTTTGCGGAGAATATTCTCAAAATTTGCTTAAAAAATGTCTAAAAAATATTTTGCCTCAAGCTTTAGTTGAAGAAATTCCGGAAACAAAGCCTTTAATCGAAAATATTCCAGTTCGTCCTCCAATTATGTGTGCAGGATGTCCTCATCGTGGGATTTTCTATGAACTGGCAAAACTCAAATTAAATGTAATGGGAGATATTGGTTGTTATACACTTGGGGCTGCAGCTCCACTTTTTGCAATGGATATGAATCTTTGTATGGGCGCCTCTGTTTCTGGTCTTCATGGATGGAATAAGGCTTTGCCAGAAAATGAAAAAAAATCTGTTGCAGTTATTGGAGATTCAACTTTTATCCACTCAGGAATTACAGGTCTGGCCTCAATTGCCTATAATCAATCTAATTCAACGGTAATTGTTCTGGATAATTCTATTACCGGTATGACTGGTCATCAACAAAATCCTACTACAGGGAAAAATTTATATGGCGACCCTGCCGGTAAAGTTGATTTGGAAGCTTTGGCAAGGGCAATGGGAATTAATAGAGTTAAAGTTGTAGATCCTTACAATCTTTCTCAGTGTGAAGAGGTATTAAAAGATGAATTAGCTGCTCCGGAAGTAAGTTTAATTATAAGTAGAAGACCTTGTGCACTTTTAAAAGAAGTTAAACATAATCCGCCATTAAAAGTTAATCCTGAAAAATGTAAGTCGTGTAAGATGTGTATGAAAATTGGTTGTCCTGCAATTTCAATGAAAGTTGGTAAAGCTAGCGTTGATTCTACCTTGTGTGTAGGTTGTGGTGTATGTACTCAGATGTGTAAGTTTGATGCTTTTGAATCAACAGCTGATTAGGGGAATTATATTATGGAAAATAAAGTTACAAATATTATGATTGTTGGTGTAGGCGGTCAGGGGGCTTTACTTGCCAGTAAGACTCTTGGTCAGGTTTTACTTGATGCCGGTTATGATGTAAAGGTAAGCGAAGTTCATGGAATGAGTCAGAGAGGTGGCTCTGTAGTGACTTATGTAAGGTATGGCAAAAAAGTTTATTCACCAATAATCGATAAGGGACAGGCCGATTACATTGTTAGTTTTGAACTTCTTGAAGCAGCCCGTTATACAGAATATTTAAAAGAAGGCGGACGAATTGTTGTAAATACCCAGCAGATTGAGCCTATGCCTGTGATAACCGGGGCGACCAAGTATCCGGAAAATCTTGTTGAAAAAATGACTGAGGCAGGATTTAAAGTTGATGCTATGGATTGTCTTTCTCTTGCAAAAGAAGCAGGAAGTACAAAATCTGTAAATATAGTTCTTATGGGCCGTCTTTCAAAATATATGGATTTTCAAGAAGAAGCCTGGCTTAAAGCCTTAGAAAAACTGGTTAAACCACAATTTTTAGAGATGAATAAAAAAGCTTTTTCGTTAGGAAGAGCTTAATATACAATTGGGAGAAAAAATAATAAAAAGTT
Source organism: uncultured Treponema sp. (assembly GCA_946061765.1). GTDB lineage: Bacteria > Spirochaetota > Spirochaetia > Treponematales > Treponemataceae > Treponema_D. Next base: position 72 of record CAMGTC010000361.1, on the reverse strand, counting down.
CTTAGTTTTTGAATTTTCCCTTGGTATAAACAAAATGACAAGCTGAAAACTTACGAGAAGGAAGAACTAAAC
>CAMGTC010000360.1 GCA_946061765.1 uncultured Treponema sp. | reverse complement strand
ATATAGCGTAGATGCTGAATCAAGTTCAGCTTGCCTATACTTATTGGTCAGCCCCCATCCCCCTTTTATTCAGGGGTTAATATAACCCCTGAAAACGAGCGAGTCAAGGCCTTGAGCGAAGCGTGCTTTGACCGGACGTATTATTCTTCTAGTTTTAAATCTAAGCTGTTATATCAGATTCAAGTTGAGGATTTTCTTTGGTAATAATCTTGAGTGGATCTTTAATTTTCTGTAAAACAACATCTTTTGAAATTACAACTTTCTTTTTACCTGGAATATCAGGAGCTTCAAACATAATATCCATAAGCATTTTTTCTACAATTGTTCTAAGTCCACGGGCTCCGGTTTTTTGTCTTATTGCTTCATCTGCAATTTCTGTTATTGCATCTTTTTCAAATTCCAATTTTACATCATCAATTTCAAAAGAAGTCTGGAACTGTTTTGTAATGGCATTTTTAGGTTCTGTAAGAATAGAAACTAAATCATCTCTTGTAAGTTCTTTAAGGGCACAGCAGATTGGCATACGTCCAATAAGTTCTGGAATAAGACCAAATTTAACCAAATCATCTGGAGTTACATTATTCAAGAGTGCCATTTTTTCTTCTTCGTTCATTAATCCAATATTTGAACCAAATCCCATAGAATGTGCAGATAATCGTTGTTCAATAATTTTATCAAGACCTACAAATGCACCGCCTAATACAAAAAGAATATTTGTTGTGTCAATTTGTAACATTTCCTGGTTTGGATGTTTACGTCCACCCTGTGGTGGAACACTGGCAACAGTACCTTCTATAATTTTTAAGAGTGCCTGTTGAACACCTTCTCCGCTAACATCTCTTGTAATAGATGTATTTTCAGATTTTCTTGCGATTTTATCAATTTCATCAATAAAGATAATACCTCTTTCTGCGGCTGCAATATTTCCGTCAGCAGCATTGATGAGTTTTAATAAAACATTTTCAACATCTTCTCCTACATAACCTGCTTCTGTTAATGTTGTTGCATCGGCTATTGCAAACGGTACCTTTAATTTTTGTGCAAGAGTTTTTGCAAGTAAAGTTTTTCCACTACCAGTTGGACCAATTAAAAGGATATTAGATTTTTCAATCTTTACAGCAGAATTATCAGCCTGTGTTCTTGTAGGAATAGACATTCTTTTGTAATGATTGTAAACAGCAACTGAAAGAACTTTTTTTGCTTCTTCCTGACCAACAACATATTGGTCAAGATATTCCTTAAATTGTTTAGGAGTTGGAACATCCTTCAATTCAATTGGTGTTACATCTGAAGCTTCCTGTTCTAGAATTTCCTGACAGATTCCTACACATTTGTTACAAATAAAAGTATTTCCTGAAGGACCCTGAATTAATTTTCTATCTCTGCCAGCTGGAGATTCACAGAAAAAACAATATTTATCATTTGAATTGAAGCGTTTCATAATCTTATCCTAATTATTCATTTTTAGTTATTTTCTTGAAGGCATTACATGGTCTATAATTCCATAGTCCATAGCTTCTTGTGCAGACATAAAGAAATCTCTTTCGATATCTGTAGCAACTTCATCTATATTTTTACCAGTATCTTTAGAAAGATACTCTATTGATAATTTCTTTAATCTAATAATTTCTTTTGCAAGGATGGAAATATCACTTTCCTGACCTTCAACACCACCTCTTGGCTGATGAATCATAACTCTTGAAGAAGGAAGTGCATAACGTTTGCCTTTTGTTCCACCTGCAAGAAGAATAGCAGCCATACTAGCGGCCTGACCCATACAAATTGTCTGAATGTCGCATTTTACATATTTCATTGTATCGTAAATAGCAAGCCCTGCTGTTACAGAACCACCTGGAGAATTGATATAAACACTAATATCTTTATCTGGATTTTCTGATTCCAGGAACAAAATCTGAGCAACAGCTAAATCTGCTGTTACATCATTAATTTCACCGTCGATGAAAATAATTCTGTCTTTTAATAAACGTGAAAAAATATCGTAACTTCTTTCTCCGTTTCCAGTGCGTTCAATAACTGATGGTACTAATGTGTTCATTTGTTCATTCATATTTATATTTCCTTACTCATAAATATAGTAATTATATTGAAAAAAGGCAAAAAAAAGTCACTGCCTTTTAGAATTTAATTTAGCTTTTTAAATACTAAAACGGCAATGACTATTTATGAGTGGATAGAGATTATCTTGTTTCAAAGAGTTCTTTGAATGTAAGTTTATCTCCCTTTGTTACTTTTACTTCTTTGTAAAGCTGATCGTACAATTTATTTTCTTTTGTATCGTCGATGAGGTATTCTTTAGCTCTTGGATCAGAATAGTGTTTTTTAACTTCTTCAATATCCATTCCACCTTCATCTGCAATAACTTTATACTGAGCTTCAATTTCTTCTGGAGTAACAGAAATATTTCTAGCTCTGAGTAAAGAATCTACGATAATTCTTGATTTGAGCATTTTTTCACTGTCGCCAGTCCATTCTTTTAGCATAGTTTCTTTTGTCTGACCAGAAGCAGTAATCATTTTGTCTAACTGTTCTGGAGTTGTCTGG
>CAMGTC010000359.1 GCA_946061765.1 uncultured Treponema sp. | reverse complement strand
TTCAATTCTAAAATCATCAAGAGTAAAATCTGTAAGAGAAATTGAATCTACCATATCTTCCAAATCCAGTACTTCATCTTTAAGACGTTTAAGCTGCTGGTCGCGATATTTCATATCTTCATCAATCAATTCTTTTACTTCGTCAGTTTTAAGAATGTTATCTTCTGCTGTTGCTGTGAGGTCAACTAAAGCCATACGACTTTCAACACGAGTTTTGAGGTTGATGTAATCATCAAGATCTTGTGTTGGCCAGAAGTTTACAAGCTGAATACAGTCATTTTTACTTCCTAAACGGTCGATACGTCCAAAACGTTGAATAATACGAACTGGATTCCAGTGAATATCGTAGTTAATAAGATAGTCTCCGTCCTGCAGGTTTTGACCTTCAGAAATACAGTCTGTAGCAATAAGAATATCAAGTTCTTTTGATTTTTCTTCTTTAGTTAGATTCAATTCATCACGATGTTTTGCTTTTGGTGCAAAGTTTGTAAGAATCATATTGAAGTCAGTTCGTCCCCAGGTTGCTGTACTATTTGAACCACAGACAAGACCTGTTTCAAGATTTAGCTCATCTTTTGCCCATTGATGGATTGCTCCATAAAGATACTCTGCGGTATCAGAAAAAGCTGTAAATACTACGATTTTTTTGTTGTTTGGATTTATTGGATTTTCAACTTTTTGTTTAATAAGGTTCTTTAAATCATGAAGTTTAGAGTCACGTTCAACAGAAACCTGATTTGCAATGCTATAAAGCATTTTGAAAGCATCTTTATCGCTCTTTAAATCTGCAGACCATCTATCAAGTTCCAAATCTGCCAATTTGAACTTTAATTTTCTACCAACTTCTAAATCAGGTTCATCTTCCCAACCGAAACTCTCATTTTCAAGCATCTCACCATCATCATAATTCTGTTCAACTTCGTAAGATGATGTATTTTCTTTTTTAGCATCTAGTTCTTTGAATATAGCAATTTTTTGTTCAATTTCAGAAATCTTATCAATTGTTCGTTTAATAGAAAGAGAGAATGAATGGATAGAACTTTCCAATCTTTTCAGGTAACCGATTTTCATCATGCCAATCAAAGATTTTTCGCGGTCTTCCTGAATAAAGGCTTCTACTGTAGAACCTGCTTTTGCAGCATATTCTGCTTTTTTCTCTTCCTTCAAATAAGAAGATGGAGTAAAGATAGCAAGTTTATATTTTGAAATCTGTTCATCAATAGCAGCATAACTTGGAAACATATCTTCTGTATCTATATTTGAATAAATTGGAATAGGCTTTTTACGTTCGGGAAATTTTCCAACATCAGCTTCATTGTAAAATTTTGTGATATGTTTTCGAGAACGTGCAATAGTCAGTTCATCAAGAAGCTTAAAGAATGATGAATCTATTTTTTCAAGTAATTGCTTTGTTGTTCTATCTGGATTTTTGTGTGGATCAGCCCAGTATGTAAATTGCTTTTGGGCAGTTTCAAGTGTTTGACCAATATTTGTAATTCCTGTTGTCTCAAGCAAAGCAGACTGGTCACCTTCTGTAATGAGATTAATCTGATTACGCAAATCTTTAAGAGTATTATTTACAGGCGTAGCAGAAAGCATAAGAACTTTTGTCTTGCTTCCAGATTTTATAATTTTCTCCATGAGCCATTTTGCACGGTTCATGTGCCGTTCACCTTTATAATTTTCTTTTTCCATAGGATTACCTTTGAAGTTATGACTTTCATCAATAACTACAAGGTCATAAGCACTCCAGTTAAAAGTTGCAAAATTATGTCCATCTGCACCAGATTTTCCAGTTTCTCGCCCCATATCAGTATGATATAAAATGTTATACTGAAAACGGTCTTTTGCAAGAATATTCAAAGTACTGTTTTTGCTTGCCTGATAAACGGTCCAGTTATCACTAAGTTTTTTAGGGCAAAGAACAAGTACACGATAATTACGAAGTTCAAAATATTTAATTACTGCAAGTGCTTCAAAAGTTTTACCAAGACCAACAGAATCTGCAATAATACAACCATTGTGTTTTAAAAGTTTATTGATTGCTCCTTTTACGCCATCTTTTTGGAACTCATAAAGCTTATTCCATACAACTGTGTCTTTGAATGCAGTCTCATCAAATAACTTATTGTCTTTCTGTTCTTCAAGATAGTCATTAAAAATACTGTAGAGAGTTTTAAAATATACAAGTTCAGGTTCATTTTCTTTATAAAGAAGTTCAAGATACTTTAAGACTTCTTCTTTTACATCCTGTACAAGTCCAGTTTCATCATTCCATATTTTATCAAACCAGCCTTTAAGCTCATCCTTCTGGCGATCGCTGTCAACAATCAGGTTTAATTCAATATTGTTTGCTTTGTCTTTAAGTCCAAGCCCGCTGGTAGTAAAGTTAGAACTTCCAGAAATTGCCTTCACCTCAGAAATATCTTGAATATGGCGTTCTGTATAATACATTTTTCCATGCAAAAAGTTAGGCTTTACAATAGATTTTATTTCAACCTTATTTCTAATCCAGTCAGCACATTTTGAAGCAATACGTTTCTGTCCAAACTTTTCTGTAGG
>CAMGTC010000358.1 GCA_946061765.1 uncultured Treponema sp. | reverse complement strand
TTTTTGTGGTATAGAAACTATTGAACTGCCGCTTCGCAGCAGCCACAAAAAGAGAGTTTTTGAACCACGCCCCGCTCCTTCGCACCAACATTACGGAAAAGCGTTTATAATGCGTTTGCCCTGCATATTTCTTTCTTATCGTGTTTTCATAATTAAACATTTTTTTGTAAAATCAATTTTATGTTTAATTTTCAAAAAACTCGAAATTCGAACTAAATAAACTTTTTTTCAATTTCATATAAAAGAAGGGGATTTTTTTCTTCTTCCAAAAGATAATTTATTGCCTTTACTGTTTGACTATCATAAGCAAGGTTTTCAGTTTGAGTAATTTGAAGAAATTCTTGATTTTTTATCTGACTTACAGCTTCAATTTCCAGAGCATTTTTTGAATATTTTAACCAGCAGAAAATTACAAAGAAAATAATAGAAAGTGTGTAGCCAATAACTGTAATTGTATCGATATGGATTCCATAAAGCCCTGTAGAAAAGAGATTTTCGAGTACTTTTATAATTGGACCGCTAACTTCTGTTTTTAGCTGGTGTAAAGTAAAACCTCCAAAAAAGGTGAAAATTGCGGCTAAAGATAAAACTATAATAATCAGGACTTTTGCAGATAGGAGCCCGGTTAATAATGTAAAGAATGTTTTAAGTCCTTTTAAGATACAAAGAAAAAATCCTTTAAAACCTTTTGCAATTAGAGAGTTTTCTTTTTCCTGCCCTTTATCTTTTGGAATTATTCTTCTGTAAAAAATCACAAGACCAAGAAAAGCAAATAAAATGATGTAAATTGTTAGAATCCACTGGTAAAACTTATTATTTTCAAATAAATCTCTAAATGGATTATTGATGTTTAAGATTACAACTAAAAGTTTAATTAAAAAGAAGAAAACAATAGGAATTATCAGTTTGTTGGGATTATTATCTTCGATTACAATATTTTTTCCTATTTTGAGTTTTACTTTTTTCCCGCACAATAAAAATAAGATTACAGCTAAACTCAACATTTCAATAACTAAAAGTCCTGATGATGGCAGCATTACAAGTTTGAAAATTCCACTGTAGGCAATTGCAAGAGAAAAAATATAGACCAACTCAAGTACATTTTTTTCTTTTAAGAAAGGTTTTAAATGGTAGGAGTAATCCAAAAGTGCAGTTAGTAATCCAAATAAAAGGTATGGAAGTAAAAACCAGTCCAAAGGTTCAATGTAAAAACCAAGTCCTTTTTCTAAATGAATACTGGAAAAAAAATAAATCCAGCTGCCAAAAAGAAATAAAAGTGAACAGTCCAGAAAAAGTCTGGATTTTGTGATTTGCTTGTTTTTTGGATCTATCATTTTATTCCTCCAGCCCAGGAATTGTTTTTGGTATAGAAAAACTTTTTATAATTCCGTTGATTTTTCCGTAAAAGCCCGGGTCTTTCAGGGCTTTACAATAATCTTTCATTAAGTAAAGATAATTTGCAGCTTCAGGATAAGAACCTGTTAAAGATAAATCTGTTTTGTAAGTTGAAAAAAAACTATCGATTGTGTTTTCTACAAGACTAATATAATTAGGATTGTGAGATTTATCCAACATTGCCCTTATTTTGATGCAGGCAACAATAGCTCCTTTTTGACTTAATCTTCCGGGAGGACAAAGTTTATTGATATATAAATCACAGAGTTTAATTGTGTAATCTTTTCTTTTACTTTCAAAGGCTTTGTCCATTTTAAAACAGTAAAATGGAATGATTTCGGCATATTTTATTGCAGCTACTTCGCTTGAAGTTCCCGAAGGGTATAATGGACTTTTGTTCAAATAATCTCTAATCAAAGTAGAATTGTAAAATAATGTTTGAGCAACTTCGTGTTTTTCTGCATTGGAAAGTAAGAAATAATCAACAAAAGCTGAAATATAATTTTTAATTTCTTTCTCAGCAGAAGATTCGTTTACAAAAAGAGCAAATGAAGACAGATTGATTTCATTTCGGTCAATTTGTGCAAGAATTTCCATTAATTTAATTTCATTTTCATAAGATTTATCTTTTACCAGATTCCCAAAACTTTTCTGTAAAAAAGGAAGGGGTAGTGGTTTTGAAAATTCATTTTCGTATTTTAGATTTGTGTAAGTAGCCCTAATCAATAAGAAAAGTGGAAAAAGGCCTAACAGAAAAAATAAAATTCCAAATACAATTTTGATTTTAGAAGTCTTTATTTGATTTGAATTAGTCATCACTCTCCTGTTTCCTCATAAACTAATTATTATCCCTTAGTGATTTTTAAATCAAGAAAGGATGTTACATTTTCTGCCCAGCTATATTGATTTATGAATTCACCGGCGTAAGAACTAATAGTTCGAATTTCGAATTTTAATTCAGGGGTTAATACAACCCCTGAAAACGAGCGAGTCAAGGGCTTGAACGAAGTGTCCCTTGACCGGACGTATTGGTAATGCATAAAATTGCTTTTTATAATCGCATTTGCATTATGAAAAGACTGCCCAGCCTCTTTCTTTCTTCTCGTATTTTCATACTTAAACAATTTTTTTGTAAAATCAATTTTATGTTTAATTTTCAAAAAACTCGAAT
>CAMGTC010000357.1 GCA_946061765.1 uncultured Treponema sp. | reverse complement strand
TGCACACTATATTAAATAATATCCTCGGAAATAAAATAAGGAGTTACTGTCTATGATTATGAAAGAAACAAACACAATCTTGTCTGCAATTATTACTGCGTCAGAAAAGTTGGAAGGCTCTAAACTTGAAGACTCCCCATTAAAAGAGATAGAAGGTGAACTTACGCGTATTGCAGATTATATTGAAGCAGATGAAATGTCTGCAATCTTTTTTACGATTATTTTTGTATTGCAGAATCAGCGTCAGGCTTCTGTAAGTATGCATGACATAGCAGAATTTCTGGATTATTCTTTTCTTCATATTCTTGAATACCGCAAAAAGATTGATGAACTTGAAAAGAAAAATCTTATTCATATGAAGGAGCAGAGAAATGTAAGTCCACATCCAGAAAACAATGGTTACCAAATTTCCGGAACCGTTATGAATAATGTTATTGATAACGAGCCTATCATTTTCATGGAAGATGAAGAGAAAACAACAGAATCTGTACTCCATGAGCTTACATTTATCCAGTCAAATTATCTGGAACATGTAATGAACTATAATGAATACACAAGACAGCTTGCTACAGCAGAAAGAAAAAATGCGGATTTTGAGGTTGTTAAGACTATTAATAATCTATTCCCGGATGATTTAGACACACGCTCAATTCTTTATTATTTGAGTCTTTGTACAATACTTGATACCAACTTGTTGGAAGAGGAGGGACGAGAATCCGGAAGATTTCCTGTTTTCTTAAGGCTTATAAGTCCTCGGAAGAAATATGCCAGAAGAAGCGCTCTCTATGATGATTCAGATATCCTTATTAAGAAGAATCTCCTTGAACGTTTCTACGAGGAAACAGATGAATATCGCAGACGAAGAGCTGTAATGAAAATCAATTTTAAGCTTAGTACAAATGGAATTAAAAAAATCTTTGGAAATGAGGCGAAACTGTATATAAAAAAGGACCTTGAAAAGACAGAAACTGACAAAACAATTGAAGCTCTTCGAGAGATTGCCTATGAATACGAGAATGATAATGAAGGAAAGTATACAAAATTATACAACCTAAGAAGAATTGAGAAGAAATATAAGGCATTAACCTTTTTCAAAACTCTTCAAAATATCATTACTAAAGATGAACATCGGTTCATTGTATATGATGTAACAAAGGATTATCTCTCAGGTGAAAAATCTAACCTTCCTGCAACTCTAAATGATATTTATGGTCATACGGCAGATTATTTTTCAGATCTTCGTTCTTTACTGGATGATAAACATGTACTTGTAGAAAAAGGCTTTCTCGATGTTGAAAAAAGCGAAAATATCGAAAACAGTCGAGTTACAATTACAGATAAGATACTTGAACTTTTATATTGCGAGAATGCAGATATTTATATTCACTCTGTAACTGGTAGAAATATCATTGAGAATGAAAAGATAAAATCAAAAGAGCTATTTTATTCGGATACAGTCCAGAAGCAAATAGATATGCTCCGTGAAAGTCTGGAACAGAAGAATCTTGAAGCAATGCAGGAACGACTTTCTCAGAAAGGGCTTCCAAAGGGAGTTGCTGTGCTTCTTTATGGTGCACCTGGAACTGGTAAAACTGAAACTGTTTATCAGCTTGCTAAGCAGACAAATCATAAGATTTTTCATGTTGATATTGCAGAATCAAAATCAATGTGGTTTGGAGAAAGCGAAAAGAAAATTAAAAAGATTTTCACAGATTACAGGATATTGTGTAAGAGTTGCAAAAATCACAATGAAAATACTCCAATCCTTCTTTTTAATGAAGCAGATGCTCTTATTTCAAAACGCCGTGACGTAGATTCAGGAAGCTGTGCCCAGACAGAAAATGCAATTCAAAACATTTTGCTGGAAGAAATGGAAAAGCTTGATGGCATTATGATTGCCACAACAAACCTTTGCGAAAATATGGATAAGGCCTTTGAACGCCGCTTCCTCTTTAAGGTGAAGTATGAAAAGCCAAGCCTTGAAGCTCGGGAAAATATTTGGCGTACAAAACTAAATACCCTGGGCACAGAAGAAATCTCAAAGCTTGCAAAAGAGTTTGATTTCTCCGGTGGTGAAATTGACAACATCGTTCGCAAATGCGAAATGAACGAAATTATCAAAGGCACCCGGCCAGGCTATGAAGAAATTGTAGAGCTTTGCAAAACAGAACGTCTGGAAAATGCCGAAGAGCGCAGAATGGGTTTCTGTGGGTAAACAAGGGGGAAGCTTTTGATAAGGGAAGAATTAGACAAGAAAATTGAGGAAGCAAGAAAACGTTCAGAAGTACTCTCTCAAGCAGAAATTGATGAACTTCTAAAACAGATTCCGACAAACTTCCATTCCCATTCGTTTTATTTGTGAATCATAGTAGATTTCTTTCTAGTTTGGTTTTCCATAATAATTCTCCAGTATGTTTAACTATTTAGTCCGAATTTCGATTTTTAGTTGAGAATTTACAAAAAAAGCGTAAATCTTTAAAAATTTTAATCATCACAAAAAGAGTTACGCTTATGTATAAACAAATTTACAACTTAACCAGCATGTTTTTCATTTTGAAAACATCATTTTCAGT
>CAMGTC010000356.1 GCA_946061765.1 uncultured Treponema sp. | reverse complement strand
TGTAGCGCATTATTGCACGGTTTTGAATCACGCAACCGTGACTGGGAGCCAAAAATTCGGATTTTTGTTTATAATGTGGAAGCCCTTATCCCTGCTACTATTCTCCAAAAATTAGCTTTACAGTAGACTATTTTTCATGCTTTCTCAGTACTTTGATTTATCTAAACTCCTGCAAAACAATCCTAATCTTTCTCGAAAACAGAAAATAACTTTTGTATGGACTTTAAGTATACCAGGAATATTAGCTCAAATTTCTTCTATCTTGATGCAATATATCGACGCCGCAATGGTTGGAAGTCTTGGAGCTGGGGCTTCTGCTTCAATTGGATTAGTTGCTTCTTCCACCTGGGTTTTAGGCTCACTTTCGAATGCATTTTCAATTGGTTTTACTGTACAAGTTGCCCATGCTGTTGGAGAAGGAAATCAAGATAAAGCAAAAAGAATTCTCATACAATCAATTTCATCCTGTTTAATTTTTTCTTTCATTCTTACATTAATAAGTGTGATTATAAGTAAATTTTTACCCGGCTGGCTTGGAGCTCAGGAAGAAATTAAAAAAGATGCAATCATATATTTTTTAATCTTTGCTTTGATTACACCTTTTTATCAGATGATTTATCTTATGAGTGGAATGTTACAATGCAGCGGGAATATGAAAATCCCTAGTATATTAAATTCTCTGCTTTGTCTTTTAGATGCAGCTTTTAATGTGATTTTTATAAAGTTTCTAAAAATGGGAGTTATGGGAGCCGCTCTGGGAACAGCCGCCTCTGCAATTGTTATCTCTCTTTTTATGCTTTATTTTACCTTGCATAAATCTGAATATCTTGGAATTAGCAAAGGTAGAAAGCCTTTAAAATTGAATAGTTTAGAAACTTCCGGCCAAAAGATTAACCAACAGGCCATAAAACTTGCAACTCCAATTGCGATAGAAAAAGTTGCCTTTACTGGAGCTCTTGTTGCCGTTACAAAATTAATTGCTCCCCTGGGGTCTGTTGCCCTGTCAGCAAATTCATTTGCAGTAACAGCCGAAGCCTTATGTTATATGCCAGGTTATGGTATTTCTGATGCAGCCCAAACTCTTGTAGGACAAAGTGTTGGCGCCAACCGTAAAGATTTAACAAAATCCTTTGCCTGGATAACAGTTTTTGCAGGAATGATTATTATGGGTCTTACTGGTGTTTTGATGTATATTTTATGCCCTTTTGTTTTTAACTTACTCACACCAGTAGAAGAAATCAGACAACTTTCTGTAAAAATTCTACGTCTAGAGTTGTGTGCCGAACCCCTCTACGGTGCTTCTATTGTAGCAAGCGGGGCATTGCGCGGGCAAAACGATACTTTAGTTCCAAGTATTTTAAATCTAATCAGTCTGTGGATTGTTCGTCTTGGACTTTCGATTCTCTTTGTTAATTCTCTAGGACTTATTGGAATTTGGCTGGCAATGGCTATTGAATTATGTGTTAGAGGAAGCCTTATGCTGATTAGATTACTTGTAAAAAGTAAAAGTCTTGCTTCCTCTCAGTAATTATAATTATCTGTCTTCGCGGAAATAAGCTCTTCCCAAATGCTCTGGTGGCTGATTTTCCATTTTCTTGCGGCTACTAATAGCAATTAGAACTACAATTGTAACAAGATACTGAGACATCTTAAAAAGTTCCTGAGCCCCTCTGCTAAGTCCTGGAATGTAAAGGTATAAAATGTAGAGGGCTCCAAATAAGAAAGAACCCAGAATAGCTTTGCGACAATCCCAAAGACTGAATATTACAAGAGCAACTGCAAGCCATCCACGGTCACCAAAACCGTTGTTTGTCCAGGTTCCACCTAAATATTCCATTACAAAGTACAAGCCACCAAGTCCTGCTATAGCACCACCGACAATAGTAGCGATGTATTTGTATTTATTGATATTTAATCCTGCAGCATCGGCAGCAGCAGGGTTTTCTCCAATAGCTCTAAGATTAAGTCCAATTCTAGTTTTTCTTAAAACATAAGAAATCACAAAAGCTAAAATTATTGCTATATAAGTCAAAAATCCATAACTGAATAATAGTTTTCCAACCACAGGAATTTTGCTTAAAGCTGGAATTGCAGCCTGATATGCCCTGGCTGTAGTTGCTACAGAAACCTGACCAACTCCTCCAGCTAATTTTGAAATTGAACCGCCAAAAAAGTTTCCAAAACCAATTCCAAATGTAGTAAGGGCAAGTCCAACTACATTCTGATTTGCTCTTAATGATATAGTAAGAAAACTGTAGATTAAAGCTCCCAAAGCCGAAATCAAAAGGGCAAAAATTAAAGAAATCAACATTCCAACAAAAGGAATTGGACTTGCAACTGCATTTTCATAAGTGAATGCTGCAACTAAACCGGCAATTCCTCCCATGTACATCAAACCAGGAATTCCAAGATTTAAATTTCCCGATTTTTCAGTAATAATTTCGCCTATTGAACCAAAGAGAATACTAATTGCCTGTAAAATGGCTTTTTGAATAAAAACTAAAATAATCATTTTGCTTCTCCTTCTTTTACTGATTTTTCAAAAACAACTCTGTATCGGGTAAAGAATTCACT
>CAMGTC010000355.1 GCA_946061765.1 uncultured Treponema sp. | reverse complement strand
GCTTTATGTTTTTGGTTTGACAGAAAATTTATGGAATACCGAAGAAGACTGCCAGCAGCAAGTTTTGATTTATATTAAGACCTGCTACAAGGAGTCAGAATCGTTTACAGTTGTAATTTCGTTTCATGAAGCGGAATACAAGTTGGATTACTGCTTTAAAAATTAGGAGAAAATCTTATGGAAAAAGGACACTCTTTTTGTGAAGAATGTAACAAAATCGTTCAGTTTGACTCCCGAAAAAAAACACTCATCGGAAGAATTCACGGTTTGGATTGTGAATATTATGGAACTGTAGCTTTGTGCCCAAACTGCAACTCTGAACTTTACGTTGCAGAATATGAAGATGAAAATTTAGAAGCATTAAAAGATTCATATAGAAAAACCAACAATATTCTGACTCTTAATCAAATGAATGAATTGCTTGAAAGATATAATATCGGTAAGAGACCCTTTTCAACTGTAATTGGCTTAGGAGAAATAACTTTTACCAAATATCTTGAAAATGCACTTCCTTCCAGATCGAATTCTGATTTACTGAATAATGTATATTTAAATCCAGTTTTCTATAAAGATTTGTTGATGAAAAATAAGGATTTGATTAATAAATCTGCTTTTGAAAAATCTCTGGAAGCTGTAGATAAGTTTATTGCATTAAAGGAGCATGAAGATATTTCAGAGTCAAAAATAAAAATTATTGCCGCATACATAATTTCTCAATCTGAAGATATAACTCAGCTTATGCTCCAAAAAATGCTGTACTACATTCAGGCTTTATATTGGCTTTATTATAAGAAATTTTTATTTACAGAGGATTGTGAAGCTTGGGTTCATGGACCAGTATATCGTGTAATTTATGACAAGTACAAAGATTATCATTTTGACAGTCTTGAAGAAAAAACAATAACAAAACCTAATGTAACTACTGATGAAAAGACAATTGCTGATTTAGTTATAAAATATTTTGGTTGTTACAGCGGTCGTATTCTCGAAAAATTCACTCATCTTGAAACACCATGGTTAAAGACTAGAGAAGGTCTTCAGGAAAATGAAAGATCTGACAGAATAATTGATAAAGAACTTCTAAAGGAATATTTTTTAGAAAATATTGGAAGTGATGTGAATAAATTTATTCCTAATGTTGAAAACTATACACGCCGTCAGTTTTCTGTTGTTATGGGGAATTAATATAAATCGATATAATAAATAAATGGAATAAGCTTACCCGTTAGCGATGTGCAGGGCGGCGGAGCCGTTCCGTAGCGCAGCGAAGGAATGAAGCGGACAGCGGAACCCGGAACGTAGCGACCCCAAGTGGCGTAGACACTTGGGGGAACGGCCAAAAAAATCAGATTCTATTTATCTCCACAGTTATCCAGATATATTAAAAGATAATTAACAGTCGCTGGATTACAATGTGCCTGTTGAATTCGACCCCCGCGATGTAAGGTTTTTGAAAGGAGATGTGTCACTCATATATATTAATTGGTATGAAAAAAAACGGCAATTTTAAGATTGTTGAATCGTAATTATTTCTTCAGAATGAGTTTACAAAGGCGACAAAGGAATTGCTTCAATCAACTTTGGAAGAGAAATGGGGCAGCACTGTTTTGTAAATCCTATGGCTTGTAATTTATTGTTTGATGAAGCTGATGCAATGAGCTATGCTTACGATGTTACAGTTTTAACTGATTGCTGCAGTGCAAAATCAGAAGAGGTTGCAATGTTTTAGAGAAGATTATGGCTTATGGTGATTTTTTGTGTTATAATAATTTTATGAATACATTGAATTCTTCAGTAACAAATTTAACCGATGATAAAGATTTTATAAGATGGGATCCTAAATTTGCACTTGGTATTCCTATTATTGATGAGCAGCACAAGCATCTTGTAGAACTGTGTAACAAACTTTATACAGAAATTATGGAAACTCGTGCCAAATATGGAAATGATAATAATACAAAATGGCAGAACACTCTGGCTGGAACTTTAAAAGAATGTGTTAATTATGTAACAACTCACTTTTCCAATGAAGAAAAAATAATGAAAGTTGTTGGTTATGAGCGATTTTCAGAACATAAAAACAGACATGATGAATTTACAAAAAAAGTTTTAGAAACTGCAAAAGGTTTCAATTCAATGGATTTTTCAGATGCCATTAAGTTCTGTAAATTTCTTTATGAGTGGATTCTTTCCCATATTGCTCATGAAGATAAACTGTATGTAAAGAAAGTATTGGAATACAAAAAAAATTAATTATAATTAGTTCGAATTTCGAATTTTAGTTTTCAAAAAACTCGAATTTCGGGCTAATTAAGATATGTGCAGTTTTATCAGCGCAATGTTCAATAACTTGAAAATGTAAATTTTATTCAGAAAAGTGCGGATTAAATATCGATTCAACCGGAAAAGACGGAAATATTAAAGTTGTCCGCTTAGTTCTAGGGAAGTTCTGTTTAATAATTGAAGCGATTACTCAGTAATTTCTGTCAAATTTGTATTTTCTGAGATGTTTATGTTGAAAGTCATTGAAGCAAAAAAAGAAGATAGAGATACCGTAATGAATCTTCTGGAAAAATATCTTTACGAATTTTCTC
>CAMGTC010000354.1 GCA_946061765.1 uncultured Treponema sp. | reverse complement strand
AACTTGATTCAGCATCTACGCTATATACAGTGCATAGATTCCGAAACGAGTTCGGGATGACGCTACGCAACGAACTTTTTGCTCAGCCCCATCCTTTTTTTATTTACATAGAATAAGATTTTTCAATAGATCAAGAGTTTTTATTGCAGTTATCTTCCAGTCAAAACCTGCCGCATATTTCTGGCCTTTTAAAACCATTTTTTCTCTCATTTTTGGATTTTCTATTACATCCTGCATTAAATCTGCAATTTCAAAAACATCATCAGAATTAAAATATTTTGGAGCAGCACCTGCAAATTCTTTTAACGCTCCTTTATTGGAACAAAGAACAGGAATACCACAGGCCATTGCTTCAAGAACTGGAAGCCCTACTCCTTCAATATCCGATGGAAAAATAAAAGCATCTGCACCGGCAAAAAGTTTAGGAAGACTTTCGTGTGGAAAATAACCTAAAAGAAAAATATCAGAAGCAAACTTAGAATTTACTACTTGTCTTTGAATTTTTTCTACATAATCAGGATTTGCAAAGTCTCCTGCAATTACAAGACGGTGAGGATAACCTGTATTTTCTTTAAATATTTCAAAAGCCTTAATTAAAGATAAATGATTTTTACCTTCCTCAGAAAGTCTGGTTGCGTAAATAAAATAAGGACGTTTAATAGCAAATGGATTAATTTTTACAATCTCTTCTGTAAAATTAAGAGTTGGAAAGAAGAGTTTATGATCTATTCCGTTTTGAATAATCACAATCTTTTTAGAAGAAATTCCGTAATTAATTAAATCCTGTTTAATATATTCCGATGAAGCAATAATTTTTGTGGCATACTGAAAACCTTTTTTCATTTGATGAATATATATTTTTTTTTCTGTCTTTAATACATTTGTAATAGTAGTATTTACAACTATTACATTTTTGTGTTTGTAATTTTTTGGAATAACATAATCTGGAGCTGGAAAAAGTACTATATCATACTTTTTCTTTTTTAAGAATTTTTTAATTTTCCTTCTATGCCAGTTTCTTTGGATTGTTAAATTATCTGCAATTGGAAGAGAAATAAAAGGAAGTTCATTTTCAGAATTATAGGTATAACGATCAATCTCAGGCCCAAATAATTCAATTGAAAGGTCATCTTGTACGGGTAGATTTGATAAAATATTCAGAAGATATGAACCTACACCCGAACGTGCATGATTACATCCAAAAACATCTATTCCAATTTTCATAATTAAATGGATTATAGCACTTTTTTGGGCAATATGCTATTCTTTAAATTATGTCTGAAATTAACAGTTTTTTACAATTATCACAAGAAATAAATCAAAGATTAAATCAACTGAACATAAATCAAGCTACTCCAGTTCAAAATGAGATTATTCCAAGAATTTTAAAAGGTGAAAATATCATTTTCCAATCAGAAACAGGAACTGGCAAAACATTTGCCTATCTTTTACCTTTAATCGATAGACTTGAAAAAGACCAGAACAAAACTGATACTAAAATTTTGATAATTGCGCCAACCTTCGAACTTGCAAGTCAAATAAATCAAGCTGCAAAAAGTATAACAGACAGAAAAACAGCTTTGTTAATAGGGGGAGCCCCAATCAGAAGACAGATTGAAATTTTAAAAGAAAAACCTCAAATTGTGATTGGAACTGCTGCACGTTTGATTGAATTAATCAGACTAAAGAAATTAAAAATTCAAAATTTATTTGCAATTGTTTTTGATGAAACAGATAGACTTGTAAAAAAAGAATCTAGAGAAGATACCGAAAACCTAAGGGCATTAATTGGAAATAATGTTGAGTTAATCGCTTGTACCGCAACAATAAATCAACAGACAAAAATATTTTACGGTGGAATAGAAAATGTAATTTTACCTCCAGAAAATATTTTACAGACAAAAATTACACACTGGGCAATCTTCGCAGAAAACCGTGATAAAATCGACACATTAAGAAAATTTCTCCTTGCCGAAAAACCTGAAAAAGCTCTTGTTTTTACTTCCAGAGCAGATCAGGTTGAAAACATTTACAATAAATTAAAATATAAAAAAATTGACTGCCAGGCTCTTCATGCAAAAACCGATAAACAAAAAAGAAAATCAACTTTTGATTCTTTCAGATCTGGCAAATGTAAGCTTTTAATTACCAGTGATTTGGCCGCAAGAGGTCTTGATATTCCAAATATCAGTCATATTATTCAGATGGATTTACCAAATGATGATGATTTTTTTATTCACAGAAGTGGAAGAACTGCCAGAGCTGGTAAAAAAGGTATAAATGTAGTGATTGGAGATGAATACGAAATGCAGCATTTTGCAGCTTTGGAAAAGAAATTAAAAATCACTGTATATCCAAAAGAAATCCGTGAAGGAAAAGTGATAGAACCTATAACATAACATTTTAAATATCTTCCCTATTCCCTCTTAAAACATTATAATAGAAAAGATATTATAATGTATAAAGGGATAATTAGGTGTTCTTAAAAAGTTTAGATATTCACGGTTTTAAATCATTTGCAGACAAAACTCATATCGCCTTTGCAGAAGGAATCACAGCATTAGTAGGTCCAAATGGTTGTGGAAAGAGTAATGTAGTTGATGCCATAAAATGGGTATT
>CAMGTC010000353.1 GCA_946061765.1 uncultured Treponema sp. | reverse complement strand
ATTTGGACAGCAATGTCTTTATTTGCTTGCAAAAATCTACGAAAAGAAAAATGATATCTCAAAGGCAGATGCTTCTTACACCAGGGTTTTTACAGATTTTCCTAATTCGCCTTATGCCGAAGAAGCAATGTATAACTTAGGTCAGCTTTATTATTCTAAAGGTGATTATTCAATGGCCGAAGTAAAATTCAATAATTACATTTACTCATATTCCAGAGGAAACTTTATTGATTCTGCTTTATTTTTATGTGCAGATAGTAATTTTAAACTGGGAAATATTACAAAATCAATTCAGTTTAATCAAATTCTAATTTCTGATTATTCAAATAGTATTTATCTTTACGGGGCTTATAAAAATCTATTGGAAGCATTTTACATAAACGAAGATTATTCACAAGCTTTGTCTACAGCCCGTGTAATTGTAAAGAATTATCCAAATCAGGCTGTAAAAGATGAAATTGGGATAAAAATTATTGAGCTGGAAAGAATTATTGGCGGTACAGATAAAAAGATTTCGGAAAAAATAAGTGAATACGAAAGACTGGGTAAAGCTTCAAGTAAAAAAGGAAGGATTGCAGGTTCAGAACTTGTAAAATATTATGCAGCAGATTCTTCTTTTCAGAGGGAAGCTTATGAACTTGCCTGCGAGATTATAAAAAATCAGACAGAAGATGATGAATGTTACCTTGCAGCACAAAATACAGAGTTTATTGCAAGTTACGAAAGAAAAAATCAAAATAATCAAAAAGCAGCAAGCTTGTATTTAAAGGCTGCTGAATTATATAGAAAAAGTTTAGATTCAAAGCCAAACGAGGCTGCTTCGGTTTTATATAGTGCCGCAGAAGCTTACAAAGCTGCCGGTAAAATTGCCGAAGCTCAAGAAATCTCTAATTTACTGAGTCGACTTTATCCTGACAGTGCTTATGCCAACCGGGCCAGAAGTTTACTTAAATAAAGAGAGTTTATAAAAAGAGGAATCTTATGAAAAAGGTATTTATATTTTTTATAATTTTTACATTAATTTCAGTATTTTTGTCAGCTCAAGATAATCAGGATGTGAGCCAGAGACAAATTGAATTACCAAATGTAGTTACTGAAATTGAAACCCAGACCGAAACTGCGGACACTTCAGTAATTCCAGATTTTTCAGATTTGCTGGGAAATATAGAAGGTTCTTCTCCTTTGGTGCCTGATTTTCCTAAGATTGAAATTGAAGAATCTGGACTTTTAACAAATGAATCAGCTCCTTCTCAAAATAAAATTTATGCAGAAGGAAAGCTGGGCGGTGGTTTTCCATCTTTAGTTTTTGCAGATTTTTCCATTTATGAATTGAATCAGGATTCTCCCTTTAATATTACTTTTACTCACGATTCTGCAGCAGGGTATGGAAATCAAAGTTTGAACGATAATTGTAACGATAACACAAGTAATATTTTTTTGGAAAAGGGATTTGTCTGGAAAAATTTTGATTTTAATTTTGCAGGTTCTTATGAGTCCGAAGAAAATGGACTTCAGAATAAGGTTTTAGAATTAAGTGAAGTTTCTCAGATTTTATATTCTACTGTTTTTGATTTTTCATGGACTTTACCAAAAGGTTTTGAAATTACTTCAGATTTGGGCTTAAAATTTTACAAACGTTATGTTGATTTAACTTTAGATTCTGCAAATTTATCAATTGATGAGTGGATAAAAGAATCATCTTCTTTTGAATTGAATCCTAAATTAAAAGCCCTGTGGTCAAATAATAATTTTTATGTAGATTTAACTGGAAGTTATTCTTTGAACACAGAAAGTAATGTTGTAAACAGGGGACAGTTTGGGGCTGCTTTTTATTGGAAAAATGAAAATGTAAAATTATTCACAGATGCTGCCCTTATTTCCGGAAACAAATTAAATCAAAATCAGGCTTTAATTCCTTTTACACTTGGAATTGATTCTTCTTTCCCAGTTAAGATTTCTAACCGAAGAATGGAAATTAATGCAAAAGGTGGAATGGAGTCTTACAGAGAGTCTAGAATTGATTTTGAAAAATTATATAATTATACAGCTCTCTGTCAGGATTTAACAGAAACTTCTGACTGGTACGCTTTAGTTGAACTCCTTTTGCCAATAAAATCTGCCTTTACAAGTTCTGCAAAAATTGAATATCGACAGACTGCTTTTGGAAACGGAATTTGGGAGGCCTCTTATAATTCAGAAGACCCTTATTATGGATTGTATTCAGCTCAACAGGTAGAAAGAAAGGCTCTTACTTCTGATTTTTCGGCAATATTCAATTATAAGATTTTATCTTTTACTGCTAACTGGCATTCAAATTGGATTTATATTCCTGTACTTGAAAGTGCAAACTTGATAGATCTTATACTTACTTTACAAAGTGAAAAAGCAAACTGGAATTTTGGTCTTAATTCATCTTTCTATATTGATAAGGAATTCATAGCTCCATTAATTACTTTGACCGGTATGTATAAAATTACAGATGAAGTTCAATTGTTGGCAAATGTTCAAGATATTGTTAATCTCTTTAGTGGAAATTTAAGAACTTTTGCTGGTCAGTATGCCGAGCGCAGTGGACTTGCTACTATAATGGTAAAATTCTTTTTCTAATTAAAAATAAAAATTATGGAAAACGGAGGAAAATATGT
>CAMGTC010000352.1 GCA_946061765.1 uncultured Treponema sp. | reverse complement strand
ATCATTTTTAGTAATATATGAAAACTCAGTAATTTTTTACTTACAGTACATTACCGCTTTTTTTAGAATAAACAGAATATAAAATCTGATTACTCATTGTTTGCAATCTTTCGCCGTAAAAATCAAATTTTCTGCTGGCCTTTCTTTCTTCATCGGCTGCATTCTTTAGAGCTTCTTTTGTTACAATTATAGGTTTTTTAAAGATTTTTGTTGCAGCTTCAGTTCTTACAGCTATATCAATATCTTCTGATAAGGATATTTCTGTCATACGGTTTGCATCCCCGCCGGTTCCTATAATCAACTGTCCGTAATGTATACCAATTCCTATTTTAATATCTGGGAGTCCCTTAGTATGAAAGTCTTTACGTAAATCAATCATTTCTTCCTGCATTTCGATTGCACATTTTATTGCAGAAAGTGAATTATCGGGGAAGATGGCAATTAATCCGTCACCAAGATATTTTTCTATAATTCCATTGTATTTACGGATTATTGGAGCAACTTTTTTTAGATATGAATTTAACATATCAAATACTTCTATTTCAGTTAATTTTTCTGAAGTAGCTGTAAAATTTCTTATATCTGCAGAAAGAATTGCCATTTTTTGAGTTTTCCATTCACCAAGTTTTACTTCTGTAATATCTTTTTTACTAAAGAAATCAAGGAATTCCTTTGGAACGAATCTATAATAGGCATTATTTGTTTCTTTTAAATGTTCATTTAATTCATAAACTTTTTCCTGATTTTTGTTTTGAATATATGCAAGAAGAGAAATCTGTGTAATTGAATAAATAATAAAAGAAAGTGGTAATAAAGAATGACCGTGTAAATGTGCTACAAAATTGATTATAAGAATATCACTAGTAGCTCCAATTCCAACTATAAGCAAAGTTATCAATGTAAAGAAACTTATATATGATTTATGTCTTATGTTATTTATAATTATAAGAACAATATCAATTAAAATAACTGCAACTAAATAAATCTGCATTAATGGAACAATTCTATTTACAATCCTAATAGGAAGTACAATATCTAAAACAAAGAATATGAATCCTGGAATTGCAAGAAAAATTGCCTTTACATGTTTGAATATTTGTGAATTCAGAGAATTGAGGTACAAGGTGTAGATTGCAGGCCCCATAAAAATTGAAAAGAATTCGATTTTGAATAAGATTGAATATGAAAAATCCGGGAAAAAATATTTTATGAGTGGGAAAATTTGTGCAACTATTCGTGAGAGAATTGTCAAAACAAAAAGTGCCAGGAAAATATTTGCCGAATTTTTTTTGAGAGTGAATAAAAGAACAGAATAAATAATAATTGCAAGTAAAATTCCAGATAGAATACAGTAGTTTGCAACATTTCTTGTAAAATCTTCTTTAATTTTTCTTGTTTCTTTTAAAACTACAGATCTTTTTAATCCATCTTTTCTGTAAACATTATTTGAAATATGAAATGTCAGGACTTTGCTTCCGTCTTTATTGGAAGTAAAAGTTGCATAGTCCAGTTTTTGATGTGGTTGAGTTTTTTTCCAGTCTACACAAGGTTTACCGTTTTGAAAAATTAACTGATCATCTGCGTATACTTCAAAGGCTGTATAAGATAGTGCAAAGGTCATAAATGAATACGAAGTTTCTGGTTTTAAATTATTTATTTTTAATCTGTATGTAGCA
The DNA here is from genome assembly GCA_946061765.1 of uncultured Treponema sp. Taxonomy (GTDB): domain Bacteria; phylum Spirochaetota; class Spirochaetia; order Treponematales; family Treponemataceae; genus Treponema_D. The sequence continues at coordinate 973 of CAMGTC010000352.1, read as the reverse complement.
GAACCATATCCTTTTTTTGCAAGTTCTTTTGCCTCTTTATTTAAATTATATTCATTCCAAACAGAGGGAACATTAATTTGAAAATCAGCTTGACTTTCAAAATCATCGGGAGAAATAAATTTTCCCCAGTAAAAATCCCATAAACAATTTAAAGTTATTGAAGAATCTTCTTGTTTTAAATTTTCAGGAACTGAATATTCTGTAAGAGAAAAGGCCTGTGTATAAAATAAAAATATAAGTGAAAATATAGAAAATACTTTTTTCATAATTAGAAATCTCCTGTAGTTTTAATACATTCATAAAGCTGTAGAGGTTTTTCCTTTCCCTTTACATTTATTGCTTCCAAATCAATAATTTTTAAATTATGAATATTTTCCAGGATTACTTTTTCTTTTAATGAATCAGAAATAATTATGTTTTTATTTAGTTTTTCGCAAACTGATTCAATTCTGGAAGCTGTATTTACAGTATCCGAAATTACGGTATCATCAAGACGATTTTCTTCGCCAATTGTACCAATAATCATTTTTCCATAATGAATACCAATTCTAGGAGTTATTACTATTTTATATCCCTTTTGATTATAGATTTCATTCATTTTTTGAGTACAATCTAATATTTCAAGCGCACTTTTTATTGAATCTTCTTCTGCCTGAGGGAAAAGTGCCATAAAACCACCACTTAAAAATTTACTTACAAAACCATTGTTGTTTTTAATTAAAGGTGAAATATTTTTTAGGAATTCATCAAAAATTTTAAAATGTTCCTCTGGCAAAAGATTATTATCTTTGGTAAAAATATTAATTTTTGAAAATATAATTGCCATTTTTATATTTGAATGGTCTCCCAACTGAATCTTTGTGATTGAATCTTTGTTAAGTAATTTAAGGAACTCTTTTGGAACAAAACGTAAATAGGCTTCATTCAATCGCGACAAATCTTCTGAAATTTTTACAGTTTCTTTATAAATATC
>CAMGTC010000351.1 GCA_946061765.1 uncultured Treponema sp. | reverse complement strand
TGAAGAGTCGGAAAATAAAAATGAATAAGGTAAAGTTTATCTTTTTTTATAAGGACATAGAAAATTGAAAAATAATAAAATATTTGCTCTTTTTAGTTTATTTCTGCCACTTTTATTAATTTCTTGTACTTCAATAAAAGATCCTAAAGATATTCCTCAATCTATTGATTATACAGATGAGGATATTGTTGCAACAGAAATCGAAAGAATCAATAAATTTAAAGAAATTGAACCTGTAAAGGCTTTTTGGCGGGCAATTTTATTAGGACGTCAGGATATAATTTCTGACTGCCAGGAATTGATTTATGGTAAATTACAGGAAGCTCTGGAAGAAAATGACTTTTTTCTGGTTAATAAATATTATTTGTCACTAAAAACTTACGGTTTTGAATTTGACCAGGAGTTTTTGGATAAAATAAATTCCCTGGTTTATTCTAATATTCCCGGCCTTACTAGTGAAAATTCTAAAGCACCAGATTCAATTGAAGAATGTTTAAAAGCAACTGTTACAATATGGCTTGACAGGGGACTAAAAGTTGAAAATGGAGCAGGTTTTGCTGATATTGTAATTGGCTCTGGATTTTTTATTGACCCAAGAGGCTATTTAATTACAAATTATCATGTAATTGAATCTATGGTAGATTCGTCCTATGAAGGTTTTGCCCGTCTTTTTATAAAGTTAATAGGTGATGATGATTTAAAAATTCCAGCAAAAGTTATTGGTTATGATTCAGTTTTAGATTTAGCTCTACTAAAAGTTGAAATCATACCTGATTATGTTCTTTCTTTAGGTTCTTCAAGTGATTTAAAACTTGGAGATAAGATTTCGGCAATTGGCGCACCTTTAGGATTGGAAGGAACTTTAACTTCTGGGGTAATTTCCACCGTGGACAGAAAATTGCTTACTTTTGGAAATGTTTTTCAGATTGATGCTGCTATTAATTCTGGTAATTCTGGTGGTCCACTTATAGATAAAGATATGAAAGTTCAGGCAATTGTTTTTGCTGGAATGCTTCAATATCAGGGCTTAAATTTTGCTATTCCGGTTGAATATCTAAAACAGGAATTACCAATTCTTTATAACAATGGTCAGGGGGGAGAATTAATTCACCCTTGGCTTGGTTGTTATGGTCATACAAAAAGAAATGGAAATGAGCGGGTTGGCCTTGAAATTCAATATGTTATGCCAGGTTCTTCCGCAAGTTTATCTGGTCTTAAAGTAAATGATGTAATTACAGAAATTGATGGAAAATGTATTTCTACAATAGAAGATATTCAATTTTTGTTCATGGCCTATCAGTACGAAACTATGTTAAAATGTAAATATATTGATGAAAACAGTCAGGAAAAGGAATGTTTTATCTATCTTGAAAAAAGACCAAAATATCCTTTCCAGAAAATCTATCAAAGTGATTTTGTTTATAATACTTTCCTGCCTGCATTTGGTATGAAGTTATTTCCTGTTTCGACAACAAATAAAAATACATATAAAATTGAAAGAGTAATTAGGGGTAGCCTGGCTGACCAGACAACATTCTCGGAAAATGATTTGGTTCAGATTAAAGATATACATTATGATGATGAAAATGGTGGCTTTTATGCTATTATTAATACCCAACGCCAGAAAAAAGGCAATTTGGATCTTATGATGACACTTTCTTCATCTTATGATTCCCCATATTATTTTTAACTTTGGAGTATAAACATGGACATGAAATACAAACGTAACTTCTGTATAGTTGCACACATTGATCACGGTAAATCTACACTTTCTGATCGTCTGATTCAAAAGGCTCAGATTATTGATGATCGTAAAATGGTAAACCAGATTCTTGATAATATGGATATTGAGAGGGAAAGAGGTATTACAATTAAGAGTCAGGCTGTAACTATTCCTTATCATGCAAAAGATGGACATGATTATGAATTAAATTTTGTTGATACGCCAGGTCATGTTGACTTTAGTTATGAAGTTAGCCGTGCAATTGCTTCCTGCGAAGGGGCCTTGCTTTTAGTAGATGCTACTCAGGGGGTAGAAAGTCAGACTGTTTCAAATATGTATATGGCTTTGGAACATGATCTTACAATTGTTCCTGTTATTAATAAAATAGACCTTGCTTCTGCTGATGTTGAATCTTGTAAAAGTCAAATAGATAAAGAATTAGGCTTGGATTCTAATGATTCTCTTTGTGTTTCTGCAAAAACAGGAGAGGGAATTGATGAACTTTTAGAAGCAATCGTAACAAAATTTCCTGCTCCAAGTGGTGATCCTGAAGGGAAACCTTCGGCCTTAATTTTTGACTGCCACTATGATCCTTACAGAGGAGTTATTGTCCACGTTAGAATTATGAACGGAAAGTTTAGAACCGGACAGCAAATAAAGATGATGTCTACTCAGGCTTCCTATAAAGTAGAGCAGTGTGGAATTTTTAAAATTAACTACGAAGAAACTGGCGTACTTGAAGCTGGAGACGTTGGCTATATTATTTCCGGACTTAAAACTGTAAGCGATGTAAAAGTAGGTGATACAATTACTACGGTTGAAAATGGTGTAGATCAGCCTTTACCAGGTTTTAAGGAAGTAAAACCTGTTGTTTATTCTTCTATCTATCCAATGGATTCTAATGATTATGAAGAATTAAAAGACAG
>CAMGTC010000350.1 GCA_946061765.1 uncultured Treponema sp. | reverse complement strand
AAGTTGCAAGACATAAGATGCACATTTTGGAAGCATTGATTGTTGCAATTAATAACATTGATGAAGTAATAAAAATTATCAGAGGAAGTGAAAGTACTGAAGCTGCAAAATTAGCTTTAGGAAAGAGATTTGATTTTGATGATGAACAGACAACAGCAATTGTAGAAATGCCTCTTAAGAGACTTACTCATTTGCTCATCGAAGATCTTAAAACTCAGATAAAAGAACTTCAGGCTTTAATTGATTACTTACAGGATTTACTTGATCATCATGAAAAAATTCTTCAGCTCATAAAAACTGATACAAATGAACTTGCACAAAAATATGGTGATGATCGTCGTACTGATATCGTTCCTGATGAAGTAGAATCAATCAACGTTGAAGATATGATTAAAGACGAAGACATGGTTGTTATGATTTCTCGTCTTGGATATATCAAAAGAGTTTCTGTTGATAAATATAAAAAGCAGGGTAGGGGAGGAACAGGAAGTAATTCTACAGCTCTTCTTGAAAATGATTATATTAATCAGCTCTTTATTGGTTCAACCAAGGAACATTTACTTTTCATTACTAATATTGGAAAAGCCTACTGGTTAAAAATTCATGAAATACCAGAAGCAGAAAAAACAAGCCGTGGTACTAATATCAAAGGATTACTCCAGGTTACTGCAGATGAAGAAATTACAACTATTGTTTCATTCAAAGATTTCTCTGAAGAACAGTTCTTATTCATGGTAACTGCAAATGGTATTGTTAAAAAAGTTCCTACAAAAGAATTCCAAAATGCAAAAACAAGAGGAATTATTGGTATAAAATTACGTGATTCTGATAAACTTGTTTCATGTATCCAAACTAACGGTCGTTCGGATTTGATGCTCATCACAAGACGTGGTAAAGCATTAAGAATTAGTGAAGATTCAGTTAGACCAATGGGAAGAGCAAGTTGTGGTATTAAGGGAATGAAGCTCCAGGAAGGAGATGAAATCTCTGCAGCTGTTCAAGTACAAGATGGATCAAATATTATTTTGGTTACAGAAAAAGGATATGGAAAACGAATTTCATTTGATTTGTTCAACAATCATGGACGTGGAACAGGTGGTCAAAGAATCTTTGGTAACACAGAAAGTAAAGGTGAAATAATTGGAGCCTTAGATATCAAAGATAAAGATGAACTTGTTTGTATGACTAGTCAGGGTAAAACATTAAGACTTAAAGCAACAGAAATTAAAACTCAGGGCCAAGGAGCTTCTGGAGTATCAATTGTAAAAGTAAATGAACCTGATTATTTAGTTGGAATTGATAAAGTTGGTGAAAAAGATGAATAATTAATCTAATTCCTTATAATACAAAGAGTTATAAAATTGTTTATAAAATTATTAAAAAATTACCCTTTATCCATATTTTTAATTGACAAATTATTTTATTTAATTAATAATTAGAAAAAAGGGTAATAACTACTAAGTAGTTTAAGGGTTTTTCATCAGGCAAGGCTGGTCGAGAGTATTCGATCAGCTTTTTTTTTATTTAATTTCACTGTGGAAAAGTTATCCACAAGTTATCAACAAATGTGGATAACTCAACATATTTCTGTGGATAAGTTATGTTCCACGTGAAACATCAATTATTTAAATCAGTATTAAAAATTGTCTATCATAAATAAGTTTCACGTGAAACAAATTAAACAAAAATCACTTTGAATATTCTTAAATCCAATCTTACATAAAACAAAAGTAGAATGTTCCACGTGAAACAAATAAATCTAAAATCAAATAATAAAACTCTAAAAGTGTTCCACGTGAAACAGGGAATAACGAACGATAGGTAGTTGATTTTGCGAAATTAAAAATTCAACTAACTAACGATTGTTACCGATAAATTTGTTATGGGTAGAAAAAAAATTTCGCGGGAAAAAATAATACACGCATTTTTAAGTTCATGTTTTGATAAGAGTGCAGGTGGAACTTCTTTATCAGATGTTGCAGATTCTTTAGAAATAAAAAAAGCCTCTTTGTATAACCACTTTAAAAGTAGAGAAGATATGTACAATGAAACAATAGTTTTTTGTGGTAGAGAAGTTTCAACTGTTGGTTTTATAGCAGAAAAGACTTTTGATTCAATTAATAAAAATAATATTCTCCCGGTAAACTTATTTAAGAAATTAATTACAAGATATTTTGAATTTTATGAAAATGAACCTTTGCTGCAAATGTATGCTTTTTTATATACAGAACAATTTTACAATGATGATGTTTTGGAAATTGTGAAAAGGGAAAGAAAGCGGTTGGAAGATTCAATCAAAAAGATTTTAGATGCCTTTGTAGATACCAAAAAATTTGGCGAAAAAAGTGAAAAAGATCTCCTTGAATGTTCTATTTGTATTTCTTCACAAATATTAGATAAACTTCAGACTTATATAGTAATGAGAAAATCTTTAGTGCGTAAAAATCCAGAAACAGGTGCCGGAAGTTTATTCTCTTTACCAACTGATGATTTTGCTTTAAATAGTAGTATAAAAAATGTCGAATTTATTCTTAAGGAGTTTTTTGAATAATGGCTAAAGCAAAACTTAGATTAATAGATATTCTTTTATTAGTTGTATGCATCGTAATGATGTTTTTTTCTTATCAAAATATAAGAAAGCGTAAAAGAA
>CAMGTC010000349.1 GCA_946061765.1 uncultured Treponema sp. | reverse complement strand
GATAGAGAACGGAATGACAAGGCGTATGCCGTTCTTGCGGCAGAAGTCGCCTATGCTAAATTAAGTCATTAATTTTTAGGAGCAAAAACGTGAAACTTTGGGATAAAGGTGCATACCTGGTAAATGGAAAACTTGTTGAATCAGCCTCTGGCGTAAATCAGGCTGAAGCTGCCAAAAAGACTTTGGCATATTCAATTTTACAGAAGCATAATACTTCTGGTGATGATAAAAATCTAAAAATCAAATTTGATAAAATTACATCTCATGATATTACTTATGTTGGAATTATTCAGACAGCCCGTGCCTCTGGTATGGAAAAATTCCCTCTCCCTTATGTTTTAACCAATTGTCATAATTCTTTGTGTGCTGTTGGTGGTACAATTAATGATGATGACCATATGTTTGGGCTTACATGTGCCCAGAAATACGGTGGAATTTATGTTCCTCCTCATCAGGCTGTAATTCACCAGTTTGCCCGCGAAATGCTTGCAGAATGTGGCGCAATGATTTTGGGGTCAGACAGTCATACTCGTTATGGTGCTTTGGGAACAATGGCCATTGGTGAAGGCGGTGGAGAACTTGCAAAACAGCTTTTATCCAAAACATACGATGTTGCTTACCCTGGAGTAGTTGCAATTTATCTTACAGGAAAAGTAAATCCTGGAGTTGGACCACAGGACGTGGCTCTGGCAATTATCAAGGCTGTTTTTGATAAGGGTTATGTAAAGAACAAGGTAATGGAATTTATTGGTCCTGGTGTAGACAATCTTTCTGCAGATTTCCGTATTGGTGTTGATGTAATGACTACAGAAACAACTTGTCTTTCTTCTATCTGGAAAACAGACTCTAAGATTGAAGAATGGTACGCAACTCACTATCGTCCTCAGGCTTACAAAGAAATGAATCCAGAAGATGGAGCATATTATGATGGAGCTATCGAAATCAATCTTGATGAAATCCGTCCTATGATTGCTCTTCCATTCCATCCTTCATGTGCATATACAATTGATGAAGTAAATGCAAACCTTATGGATATGCTGGAAGAAACTGAAAAACGTGCAAAAGTTTCATTTGGTGATAAAGTAAACTTCACTCTTAAAAATAAAGTAATCGACGGAAAACTTTATGTAGATCAGGGTGTAATTGCAGGCTGTGCTGGTGGTGGTTATGAAAACATTTGTGCTGCTGCAGATATTTTGAAAGGAAAAGATTCTGGGAACGGAAAATTCCTTCTTGATGTATATCCTGCTTCTATGCCAGTTTACAAGGCTCTTATGGAAAACGGTGCCTTCTCCGCACTTGTTGATGCCGGTGCAATTGTAAAAACTGCTTTCTGTGGTCCATGTTTTGGTGCTGGTGATACTCCTGCAAATGGTGCTCTTTCTATTCGTCACTCAACAAGAAACTTCCCTAACCGTGAAGGTTCAAAAATTCAGAATGGACAGCTTGCTTCTGTTGCTCTTATGGATGCCCGTTCAATTGCTGCAACTGCCGCAAATAAAGGTTTCCTTACAGCTGCTACAGAAGTTGATACAGAATTCAGTGGAAAAAAATACTTCTTTGATAAGACAATTTACGAAAAACGTGTATATGATTCTAAGGGAGTGGCTCATCCTGAAGTTGAAATTCAGTTTGGTCCAAATATTAAAGACTGGCCAAAAATGACTGCTCTTACTGATAATCTTATTCTTAAAGTTGTTTCAGAAATTCACGATCCTGTAACTACAACTGATGAACTTATTCCTTCTGGAGAAACTTCGTCATTCCGTTCAAATCCTCTTGGACTTGCAGAATTTACTTTGAGCCGCAAGGATCCAGCTTATGTTGGACGTGCAAAAGAAGTTCGTGCAGAAGAAGAAAAACGTCAGAAAAATGTTGCTTTTGAAAATATGTCAGAAGAAATTGCTAAGGCTGTAAAAACAATCAAAACAAAGTTCCCTGAAGTTTCTACAACTAATACAGGTATTGGTTCTACAATCTTTGCAGTAAAACCAGGTGACGGTTCTGCCCGCGAACAGGCTGCTTCTTGTCAGCGTGTATTGGGAGCTTGTGCAAACATTGCAAATGAGTATGCTACAAAACGCTATCGTTCAAATCTTATCAACTGGGGTATGTTGCCATTCCTTTATAAAGATGGAGATAAAAATCTTCCTTTTGCAAATGATGATTATGTATTCCTTCCAGGCGTTAAGAAGATGATTGCAGAAAAGTTGCCAACTATCACAGCTTATGCAATTAAAAAAGACGGAAGCATAAAAGAATTTGAACTTTCTGTAGGAGAGCTTACAGACGACGAACGCAAAATTATTCTTGCAGGTTGTCTGATTAACTTTAACAGAGCTCAGAATTAATTTAAATAAAAAAAAGCCTGTCTCAAGTCAGAGAGGAGGTAAACTCTTCGCTTAGACAGGCAATTATTTAAACTCACTTCTTAAGGGTTTAATAACGCTAAGTATTAAAAATGTGAGTTTGATGAAGGGTAAATAAGACGTGAGCAAATTTTTTTTTAAACAACTATCTTAGTTATCTCTCTCAACATTAAAATTATAACTTATAAATTAATATAAAGCCAACATTATTTTTCAGGGCTTCGGCATTATAAACAAAAATCCCGAATTTTTAGCTCCCAGTCACGGTTGCGTGATTCAAAACCGCGCAATAATGCGCTACA
>CAMGTC010000348.1 GCA_946061765.1 uncultured Treponema sp. | reverse complement strand
TGAATCACGCAACCGTGACTGGGAGCCAAAAAATCGGATTTTAGTTTATAATGCGGAAGCTCTGTATTTCCCTTTTACATTTGTTGTTTACTTTGAGTTATTAATATATAATTAATGTATGATTTTTTCTAATAATAAGAAAAGTTTATTAATTATTTTATTCGTATTTACATTTTTCTCTGCTTTTGCACAATCAAGTGGCGGCTGGACTATTTCAAAACATAAAAATAAAAAAGTAGTCGAAAAAGCTCAGATGGGGCCTTATTATTCAAAAGAACAGGTTATTGCCCATTGGATTTACAAAGAAATTCCTGAAAAAAATAAATATTGTATTGCTGCTAATGGAACTTACATGACAGATTCCCCTTCTGTTTTTTACCGAAGAATGTATTACAGCATAAAAGATGAAATTAATGCAGATAAAGAAGCTTCTATTTTAAAATACAATTTAAATGATGATCCTGAACTGTCAGAAAAAATGAGACTTGAATATGAAGCTAGAAAAAATAAACATGCTCAGACAGGTGGCAGTCAGGTTGCAATCCCTGCAGAAAATTCAAATACTCAAACAGTTAGCCAAAATACAGATAATAAAAAAATTGAATCATCTGAAAATGAAAATCCAAAAAACTCTCTTGTTTCTGATATAAATTCAAAAAACGAAAATGAGCAAAAGCCTCTTACTAATCAAAATGGTAATAATTCTGCAAATGAAAAATACAACACTGAGATAAATGCTGATAAAACTACAAATCAAAACAAAGAGGAAAATAAAGAATCAAAAGAGATAAATTTTTCATTAAATTTGGATAACACATCACAAGTTTCAAGATATAAAAAAGAATATCTTCAAGATTATATTCCAGTTGAAACTTATTCACCTCAAGAAACAAATATTATAATTACTCAGAAAATTGAAAATCCAAATGAAATGGATTCAAACGGCAGAACTTTATTAATGCTTGCTTCTCAATCTGGAAATGACTGGCAAATTAAAAATCTTCTTGAAGCAAATGCGGATGTAAATATAAAAGATAAGGATGGCTGGACAGCTTTAATGTATGCTGTCAGGTATCAGGAAAGTGCCGATATAGTAAAAACTTTAATAAATGCTGGAGCTGATGTAAAAGCAATAAACAATTTTGAATACAGTGCTTTAATTCTGGCAGCTTGTTATAATAACAATCCGGAAATCTTAAATCTTCTGTTAAATAATTATTCTATTTCAGAAAAAGAAGTTTTAAAGGCCTTTACATTAATGCTTTCTTCAAATCAGATTACAGAATATACAGAATTAGCAAAAGTAAATCTTTTTCTTCAAAAATCAATTCCATTAAATGCCTTTTACGCTGGAAAAACACCTCTTATGTATGCGGCACAATATGGAAAATCAACAAAAGTGTTAAAACTTTTATTAGACAACGAAGCCTTAACTTCATTGCGCTCTACTGAAGGAAAAACAGCTTTTGATTATGCATGTGATAATAAAAATTTAGAACATAACGAAATATACTGGCAGTTAAACACAAAATAGGAATGATATGAGAATTACGGGTGGGAAATTAAAAGGTAGAATTATAAAATGTCCAGACGGAGTTATTAGACCTGCTATGGATAGAATGAGAGAATCAGTTTTTTCTATTCTCGGAGATTTAACAGGAAAATCCTGGTTAGATTTATTTTCTGGTTCTGGTACAATTGCACTTGAAGCAGTTTCAAGAGGTGCTACTCAAGTTGAACTTTGCGAAAAAGATAAAATCAAAGTAAATACAGTTTTGGAAAATGTAAAAATTGCTGAATCTGAATGCGGAGTAAAAGTTCAATGTCATTTTATGCCTGTTGAATATTTTATTAAGCGCTGTAAAAAATCTTTTGACTTTATATTTTTTGATCCCCCCTTCCCTTATAAATTCCATGAACAACTTGTAAAGGAAGCAGGTAAAAAAAATATGCTCAATCCAGATGGAATTATTTTAGTTCATCGTCCGGAAGAACATTCTATGCCAGATGAAATTGGAAATCTTAAAAGAGTTGATAAAAGAGTTTACGGTAGATCTATCGTAGATTTTTATAAATATAAATGACACCTTTGCATTTTTTATTATATTAATAGGGGGTATTTATGAATAGAAAAGAATTAGAAGACAATCTAAAAAACTCTTTAAATCAACACAGATTAACAGATGGTTTTATAAAAGTTACTGATCAGCCTGTCCGTGGATTGACTGCAGAACAAAAAGTAATATTAAATCGTAAAGCAAATACTATGTTTAACAAGGGTAATATAGAAGATGCAAGGAGAATATATATTACTACAGGTTATTCTGATGGTCTTACAAGAATTGGGGACTATTACATGGGTAAAAATGAAAGTTTAAAGGCACTTAAAGCTTATTATCTGGCACATAACACAAGAGATTCTGAACCAATTTATCAAGATTTTTCAAAAATAATTTCTAAAATTATGGAAGATGATAAATAATTATCATAATTCTTTAATTGTATTAAAGTTCTTTAAATGAATTTTATTATATGTCATAATATTATTAATATTTCATTATATTAAATAATTTCTTTTGATATTAAGGGATATTTTTCTATAATATAAAATTGATAATTTATAATTTAATAAACTAGCTAATTTAAAATGAGGGTATTATGAGTAGTACAAT
>CAMGTC010000347.1 GCA_946061765.1 uncultured Treponema sp. | reverse complement strand
CTTTAATTATATCTGATATTACAACATGTCCTGAATATTTACCGTCAATAGCAATGTGAATTATTGTTCCAATAGAATGACAATGGATTGGACTGATGCCAAGTTTTTCCATCAGTTTTGTATTTCCGGCTGCTATTGTATGTTCATCTACTTGAGCAGTAATTCCAAAGCCCGGAAGTTCTTCTATATTTTTTACACGATTTCTGTTTATTAATTTTCCATGAGCATTTTGAATACTTTTACTAATCGGATGAGATGATGCACATTCTGCATGAGCTGCTAATTCTAAAAGTACAGATTCTTCCATTGAGCTGTGATGAATACCTGTAACTTCAAACACACCTTTAGTTAAAGTTCCTGTCTTATCAAAAACAACGATTTTAGACTTAGAAAGAGTTTCCAGATAATTAGAACCCTTAATTAAGATACCTTCTTTACTTGCGCCACCTAAGCCTGCAAAGAAACTTAGAGGAATGCTGATTACTAAAGCACAAGGGCAGGAAATAACAAGGAATGTAAGGGCTCTGTAAATCCAGGTTGACCAGTTGCCATTTGAGTGAGTAAAAATTAATTGCACAAGGGGAGGAAGAATTGCAAGGGCCAGAGCAGAATAAACTACAGCAGGAGTATAAATTCTTGCGAATTTTGAAATAAATTCTTCTGACTTAGATTTACGCGAAGAAGCATTTTCAACTAGTTCCAGGATTTTTGAAACGGTAGATTCTCCAAAAGCTTTTGTAGTTTTAATTTTTAAAAGTCCGTTTATGTTTATGCTACCACTTATGATTTCATCGCCCTGATTAACCTGGCGGGGAAGACTTTCACCTGTGAGGGCACTTGTATTCAGTGTAGAGTTGCCTTCGATTACAATTCCATCGATTGGGACTTTTTCTCCTGGCTGGACAATTATAATATTTCCAATCTCAACTTCTTCCGGATCAACTTGCTGAAGTTTTCCATCTATTTCGATATTTGCATAATCAGGACGAATATCCATCAGGTCTGAAATATTTCTTCGGCTCTTTCCAACAGCAACAGATTGAAATAACTCTCCAATCTGATAAAAAAGCATTACTGCTATTGCTTCATTACAATCCTGAATTTTTAGAAGATTTCCATTTGCAGAATAGATAGAAAGTGCAAAGGCTCCAAGTGTAGCCAGGGCCATTAAAAAATTTTCATCAAAAAGTTGACCATGTCCAATTCCCTTTACAGCTTTTTTTAAAATATCATACCCAATAATAAGATAATCAATTAAATATAGAAGAAACTTAAAAGGAATGTATGAAATGAATTTTCCTTCAAAAGTTGTCTGAAGTTTATCAAAACACTTAAAGCCGTCTAATAAGCCCAGAACTATAAGAAGTAGGGCAGAAATTATAATCCTTACAAGCATTTTATTTTGTTTTTTTGTCATTTTATGTCTCCTAAAATCTTCGACCCTAAAAAGAAAATTGAACGTTTGTTTCTGATTAAAGATAAATTTCGCAGTCGTCTTCAACTTTTCTGCAGGCTTTTACAACTGCTTTCATAACTGCGTCTTCTTCCTGACCTTCGTTAAATTCAATTGTCATTTTCTGAGTCATGAAGTTAACGTTTGCATCTTTTACACCGTCAACTTTTTTTGTTGCTTCTTCCATTTTGTTTGCACAGTTAGCACAATCTACTTCGATTTTATAAGTCTTTTTCATAGTAAACTCCTCAAATATTATTTATAAGAGATTATCCGAACAATTAAGTGTTTGTTTAATCTTGTAAATAATATATAATTGAAGTACTTTTACTGCAATCTTTTGGACAAAAGTATTACTTTTTGGAATAAAAGAATTTCCAAAAGGGATAAAGAGTATTTTGGCAGCTAATAGAAGGAGTTTCCGTGGAGCATTATCATAAAAACATTGAATATTTTAAAAGTGATTTTCTGTATAAAGAACTTTCAAAAGATGATGATTTTAAAATTGCAGCTGAAATTTTTTCTCTTCTATCCGATACGAATAGACTTAAAATTTTCTGGTTTCTCTGCCATTCAAAAGACTGTGTTTTAAATATTGCTGAGCTTATGAAAATGACCAACCCGGCTGTTTCTCATCATCTGAAGATTTTAAAAGAAGCGGGCCTGATAGAAAGTTACAGAGATGGTAAAGAAGTTTTTTATACTGTTTTGGAAGGTGAAAAAAGTAAGGCTCTTCATGGAATTATAGAAAAACTAATGTCTTTAACCTGTCCCGACTTTGACAGTAAACATGAAAAAATAAATGAAAATTCAGAGTATCTCGATGACCAGGTAAATACAATCAAAAAAGTCCATGATTATATGATGGAAAATCTTTCAAAAAGAATCACAATTGAAGAACTTGCTAAAAAATTTGCTATGAATTCTACAACTCTAAAAACTGTTTTTAAAGATGTGTATGGAACTTCTCTTGCTGCTCATATCAAAGAGCATAGAATGGAAAAAGCAGCGGAACTTTTACAGGATTTAGCCTTAACTATAAATGAAATTTCCTCTCAGGTTGGTTATGAAAGTCAGAGTAAGTTTTCGGCAGCTTTTAAAGATTATTATGAAAAATCTCCTGTGGAATTTAGAAAAAGCCTGGAAAAATAAAAATGGGAATTACCTATTAGGTTCAATTTCGAGTTTTTTAATTTTAAACAGTGGCAAGGATTGTAAGG
>CAMGTC010000346.1 GCA_946061765.1 uncultured Treponema sp. | reverse complement strand
TGATTCACAGCTTTTTTTTCGGTAAGATTTAACGTGATTCAATTCGATTTATTGAAAATAAGATTTGAATATTGTATACTGTAACTACAACGTTTTCGTAGGTTTGAAAACGTATTTTTATTCCTAATTGAGGTACTAAAATGAAGTTCGGACATTTTGATGATGCCAAACGTGAGTATGTAATAACAACTCCAAAAACACCATATCCCTGGATTAACTATTTAGGTAGTGAAAAATTCTTTTCACTTATCTCGAATACAAGTGGTGGTTATTCATTTTACACAGATGCTCGCCTGCGTCGTCTTACTCGCTATCGTTATAATGATATGCCTTTAGATAACAACGGACATTATTTCTTTATAAAAGATGGTGAAACTATCTGGAATCCTGGATGGCAGCCAACTCAAACTCCACTAGATTCTTATGAATGTCATCATGGATTTGGATATTCAAGATTTATTTCTACAAAAAATAATCTTAAAGCAGAAGCTCTTTACATGGTTCCTAATGGAGACAATTGTGAAATAGAGATGCTGACTCTTAAAAACGAAGGTAAAACAGAAAAGAAGATTTCTTTAGTTTCTTTTGTTGAATGGTGTCTTTACAATGCTTCAGATGACTGTCAGAATTTCCAGAGAAACTTCTCTACTGGCGAAGTAGAAATTGAAGGTTCAGGAATTTACCATAAAACAGAATACCGTGAACGACGTAATCATTTTGCATTCTACTGGTGTAACGAAAAAATTGATGGCTTTGATACAGACCGAGAAACTTTCCTTGGACTTTATAATTCAATTTCTGCACCACAGACAGTTCTTGCAGATAAATCTGGTAATTCAGTTGCTGACGGTTGGTCTCCAATTGCTTCACATCGTTTAAATATCACTTTAAAAGCTGGTGAAGAAAAGTCTTTGATTTTCCTTCTTGGTTATATTGAAAATGAAGATGATAAAAAATTCCTTTCACAAGCAGATGCTCAAAAGGCTCTTGAAGCAGGACTTTTAAGAACAAATACTGCTTCTGGAATTATCAATAAAGAAAAAGCTTATGCATTACAGAATAAATTCAACACAAAAGAAAAAGTATTAAAAGCTTTTGATGATTTACATGCTTTCTGGGATGAAACACTTTCTCACTTTGTAATTAAAACTGGTGATGAAAAACTTGACCGCATGGCTATTTGGAATCAGTATCAGTGTGTTGTTACTTATAACTTTGCACGTTCAGCTTCTTACTTTGAAAGTGGAATTGGTCGTGGTCTTGGTTTCCGCGATACTTCTCAGGATATGCTTGGAGCTGCTCATCAGTTACCAGCAAGCCGTATCCGTGAACGTCTTTATGATGTAGCTGCAACTCAGTTTGAAGATGGTTCAGCTTATCACCAGTTCCAGCCATTAACAAAACGTGGAAATGCTGATATTGGTTCTAACTTTAATGATGATCCACTATGGCTTGTTCTTGGAGTTGGAAATTACATCCGTGAAACAGGAGATACAGACTTCCTCAAAGTTGATGTACCTTTTGATAATTCAGAAACAAATAAAGCTACAATGTTTGAACACTTACGTCGTTCTTACAATTATATTCCAAATCATATGGGCCCACATGGATTACCACTTATTGGTCGTGCAGACTGGAATGACTGTTTGAATCTTAACTGTTTCTCTACAAATCCAAATGATTCTTTCCAGACTTCAACTAACAAAGATGGAAAAAATGCAGAATCAGTAATGATTGCTCAGATGTTTGTTTTTGTAACACCAGATTATGTACAGATGTGTCGTCTTATGGGTGATGAAGCAGAAGCAAAACGTGCCGAAGAACTTTGTAAAAAGATGGAAGAAGCAATCTGTTCTGCAGGTTGGGATGGAGAATGGTATGTTCGTGCTTATGATGATTTTGGAAAAAAAATCGGTTCAAATGAGTGCGAAGACGGAAAAATCTTCATTGAAACTCAGGGCTTTGGTACAATGGCAAAAGTTGGTGCCGACAAAGGTTATCCACTCAAAGCTTTGGACAGCGTAAAGAAATATCTTGATTCAAAATACGGCATTGTAATTTTGTGGCCAGCTTATCAAAACTACCACGTTGAATTAGGAGAAGTTTCTTCTTATCCACCTGGATACAAAGAGAACGGTGGTATTTTCTGTCATAATAATCCATGGGTAATGATTGGTGAAGTTGTAAACGGACGTCCTGATGACGCTTGGGATCACTACACAAAAATTGCTCCAGCATGGGTTGAAGACAAGTGGTCAGATATTCACCGTACAGAACCTTATGTTTATTCACAGATGGTTGCTGGAAAAGAAGCTCGTCGCGAAGGTGAAGCAAAGAACTCTTGGCTTACAGGTACTGCAGCCTGGAACTTTGTTGCACTTTCTCAATATATTTGTGGTCTTCGTCCACAGCATCAGGGCCTTGAAATAGAACCACGTTTACCAAAACATATTAAAAATGCTGAGTTTACACGTAAATTCCGTGATGTAACATATCATATTACAGTTGTAAATAAAGTTAATACCGGAAAAGTTACTCTTGAAGTAAAGGGTGGAACATCAAACGGTTTAGTCGTAAAGGCTGATGCGGGCGTTAGAGAGGTTTATGTTAAAGCTATAGTAGAGTAGGTCTACTAAAATCAAGCACAATCATTGTCGGTTGGAGAAATCCAATCGATGATATT
>CAMGTC010000345.1 GCA_946061765.1 uncultured Treponema sp. | reverse complement strand
ATTCCAAGAAACACTTTCTGGAATTTGAACACCCTGTTTTGGAGTTACAAGCTGTTTGAAAAATGACTTAAAACCAATTTTTTCTGGCAAAGCAATTTTATTTTCAATTGTTCTTACAACTTCTTTATTTTCATCCAAAATTACAAGACTCCAGCCCTGTACATAACGTTTTTCGGAAATATTAAGAGGAAGAACTAATTCATCCTGAACACCATCATTATTTGGCGAAATATATCTTACCTTTGCGTAAAAATTTGAAATCAACAAGGTAAAAAATAAGCTGATTGTAATTATTTTCTTAATTTTCATAATTTATCACCCCTTACTCTTCATCTTCATCATCAAACATGATTTCAATTACAGGAGGCTTATCATCTTTCATACCTAGATTAATATCTACACCTGTAGAAACAGCAGTTACAGACTGGTACAAATTCTTGTAAGCCATAGAAACTGTCATTTCGCTTTCGCTCCATTCTTTTGATTCCATATAAGAAGCAAACTTGTTTTCTTTAACTTCCTCTGTTGATTCTTCAACTGGAGCTTTGTTTTTAATATCAAATGTAAATTTAAAGTTGAAACCAACAGAAGGAATATAGTTATTACAACCTCTAATTGATTCAACAAGATTAATTTTTTCATTTACACTAATAGCAAAACTGTCTTTAATTCCAAATTTTAAACCAGTGTCAAAAATAAGATTCTGAAATCCTGGAATAGTTACATCAAATGAATATCCAAGTTTTATAATATCATTTGAGAACAAAGTTGCAGCAACTCCGGCTTTTAAACTGGCAATTGTTGGGTAAGCACTTGTTTCGCTGGAAGAATCTGAACCAATAGAAGAAGCATTAAAATTCTTTCCAAAATTTAATACAGAAACTCCATATCTAAAATCTTTCATAAAAGCTACAGTTCCAACTTTTGCAAGAAAACCAAGATTAGTGCTTAAGGCCCAATCGTTATCGGCACCCCAAGCCATACCAGCATTTAGTCCTAAACCAACATCAAGTTTATCTGTAATTGATTTAGACATTCCCATTTTTGTAGATAAAGTATTTCTTAAATTCATTTCTTCAAATGGTACAAAAGTTCCATTCAAATAAATGCTATAAACATAAAGTTTTGTTGGAATTACAATTCCTGTTTGTATAGCACTTCCAAATGGTAACTCATTTTCATCGTTTGAAGAAAATAAAGCTGTATAAGCCATGTTTAATACAACTCTTTGCTCTGTAGCTAAAAGGGCAGGATTTACTGTTAAAGATTCTGGACCACTCTTATAAATTCCTCCGGCTGCTACAGAATTCTGACCAGATAAAGCAGAAGGGCTAGAAAGTTCATATAAACTTTCTCCACCTGCTGGAGGATTGTATGCGCTAACAGCCGAAAGACAAAGAACAGCCATTAATGCACCTAACGCAATTTTTTTCATAATAAACTCCTTTTACCATTTTTACTGATAACTTTAAAATTTACTTGAATATATGTCCCGAATACAACCCTTAAAAATATGAAAGGTTACAAGACAGAATCAAGTAAACTTTTTATATGAAAATAATTTATGAAAGTATAACTAAAATTATAGAAATGTTCCACCTTGAAAGAAGAATGAAATTGACTTATATTCTATATTTATGGATAGAAATAATAAAATTAATGCTGATTCAAAAGACAGTGGGAAATCAAGTTTTTTTCATAACCTTTTTGCATCTCTTTTTAAGTCATCAAACCCAGATGCTGAAAAGAAAAGAAAATTAAAGGCTTTGGCTAAAACTTTTTCTAAAACAAAATATCATGCCTTTTACAAACCAAATTCAGGAGAGGTTCAGGCATCTTTTGCTAAACTCATGTGGGAAATCTACAAGGTTATTTCTCAATCTCAGCTCTATATAAAATCTGCCCAAAACCCTTCAATTTTCAAGCGACAAATTATTAATTACACAATGTCAGAAAAGCAGCTTGAATTACTTGAACATTTTGATGAACAGAAGATTCTTGAAATGTCAAAAAAATTGCCTCTACAGAAAATACAGACAACTTTGGAAGAAGAACTTCAGTTTTTTACAAATCAATTTGATAACGAAAGAATGAACAGAGGTGAAAATCTTTTTAAGGCTTTTACAATTTTTAAAGACTTCTGTGAATATGATTTTTATGTTTTACTCAGAAAATTTGATACGACAATCCAGGAATATCAATTCGATGCAGCACCTCATTTTGAAAAAGTAAATGATGAATATATTCTTGAAGATTTAAAAGATTTTCTTGCCGTTGCCTTTGCCATTACAGATGATACAGTTATTTGGAATGATCTTTTTGAAATGTTTAAAAACACAACTGGCAAAGATTTAATTTCTCCAAATAACTGGAAAAAAATCGTTGCAAAAATCAAAAGCATTCAGGTTTCTAAATCTTTAGAAATGATGACTCAATTAATTGCAAAAGATCCTGAATATGAATGCCAGTTAAAATATCACTTTGAACCTTTATTTGAACCTTACATAGATAAAATCCAGACTGAAGTTCACGCAACTTTAGACAAAATTGGAAATCAACAGAAAGAAGATAAAGCTAATTCAATTTGTATGCAGATTTTTGGTAATGCAAATCCTCAGATTCTTAACTACTATGTTTCTTCTTTCAATGCAAACCTTGAAAAGAAAAATCTTGATACCTTTGAATATAC
>CAMGTC010000344.1 GCA_946061765.1 uncultured Treponema sp. | reverse complement strand
GAAAAAAAATATTTATTTACAAACATTCCACTAGGCTGGGTAGGAACATCACCTTCATCAATGACAAGAAAGCTTTATAATAATTCACTTCACTATAAAGACT
Source organism: uncultured Treponema sp. (assembly GCA_946061765.1). Lineage (GTDB taxonomy): Bacteria > Spirochaetota > Spirochaetia > Treponematales > Treponemataceae > Treponema_D. The sequence goes on along the minus strand of CAMGTC010000344.1, from coordinate 2,598 downwards.
GCAGTCTTTCTCAACTTGCCGCTGGATTAAAGAACTTACAGATATACATGTACTTAGCATTTCAAGCTTTTTTTGAAAACTCAACTTATGAATCAACCGAATACTTAAATTTTTTAGATAAACAATCATTCTTTCCTACAGTTTACAAAATTTATTATAAAAACATTCCAGATACAGATGAAACAAAAAAAGCTTTTTTCGATTTTGCAAACGATAATGGTATTTCAAAAAATGAAATCATCCCTATAACAAACAAATTGGAAAGAAAAGAATTTTTCAGAAATCGTATTACTAATCTTTTCCTCTATCGAAAGATTTCATCATTATTTCAAAGGCTAAAACGTAAACTTAATAAAAATAACAACTACGAACAAAAAAATTTCAGTTTAGTCTTTACCAATAAAATCTTTCTTTCATACAAAGAGATAAATACTTTACTCTCATACGAAGGACATATTTCCTCTATTTTAGACAATATCAAACTTTTACATAATACAAATTAAACTCGTCAAATATTGAAAAGAAAGGACACCAACAAAATGGTGTCCTTTCTTTTATTTTCTATACTCTTCAATAGTTTCAATATACTTATCCGGTAATCCTATATCATAACTTTTACCGTCAACAAGATATCCATTCATACCATATTTTTCTCTAACTTGTGCCAATGCAGAAGTAAGTTGGAATTCACCGCGTTCGAGATAGAAAAGGGAACCTTTTTATAAAAACTTCACAATACTTAATAAAACATTGTTAAATTTAACCTATATTAAAAGTTACTTTTTAAGTTAACTTTAATTTTACAAATTTCTTTTAGATTGTTATTTTTTTGTCTTTTCTATATAATCTAATTATGTTTTCTACACCAATTCTATATATTATTTTCAATCGCCTTGATACTGTAAAGCAAACTTTCACGAAAATAAAATCTGTGCAGCCTAAAGAATTCTATATCGCAGCTGATGGTCCTCGAAAAAACAAAGAAGGTGAAGCTGCAAAATGCGAAGAAGTCAGGAACTGGGTTCTTTCAAATATTGATTGGGACTGTAATGTTCATACTTTCTTTAGAGATGAAAACGTTGGCTGTAAATACGGCGTATCTGGTGCGGTTAAATGGTTTTTTGAGAATGTTGAACAAGGAATTATTATGGAAGATGATATACTTGTTTCTGATTCTTTTTTTACTTATTGTGAACAGTTGTTAAATTATTATAAAAATGATGAATCTGTTGGCATGATATCAGCTTACAATTATTTTGGTAAATCCAATAATGATAAATATGATTATGAATTTATTACTATACCTGGCGTATGGGGATGGGCCTCATGGCGACGGGTATTAAATAATTATTCAGCTGATAATTGTTCTAATTATTCAAATAAGAAAAATTCGATAATAAGATCAAAAGAAGCAGCAAAATTTTTCAAGACAGTCGCAAAAGAAGCAGCAGAAAACAAAATCAACACTTGGGATTACCAGTTTGTTGATTATTTAACAACAAACAATATGTATACAATCATGCCTTGTATAAATCTTGTAAGTAATTTAGGTTTTTCTTCAGAGTCTACTCATACAGCGACTCCCCCTGTTTGGTATAAAGATGAAAGATATGATTTTTCTGCAAAACAAGTCAGGCTACAAAAAAAGAAATTCTACTGCAAGAACGATATAAAAAATATTGAAACTCTAAATTATGAAGGAAAACATTTCTCAACAGTTCTAAAGAATTTGATGTTTAATTTCTTATATGCGATATATAGAAAAACACTCAGGAAATTAATAAGACATGATAAAGAAAATTGTTAAATTTATATTACGCAAATTAAAAACTACTTTCCTGCCCAAACGAATGGGAAATTGGTTAAACTCTTTGTATATTACGTATATTCGATATCTCGATGGTTCATATGGGAATAATGTTAGGTACAAATATTATAAAAAAACTTTGAAATCTCTTGGGCAAAATGTAACAATTGATACTGGAGTCTTTATAACAGGTGGAGAATTTATTTCTATCGGGGATAACACTCACATTGACAAAAACTGCATTTTAGTCGGTTCACCACCAGATTTGGATTTAAGTTATCGTTATATTAAAACGAGAGAAAACAATAATTTCAATGGCATAAAGGGTGAAATAGTTATAGGTAAAAATTGTCATATATCACAGAACACCATGATTTATGGATATGGAGGAGTTACTATTGGGGATAATTCAACTATGTCAGCAGGCAGTAAGATTTATTCCCTTACTAGTATCGCCTACAACCCATTTGACCCATCTGAAATCGTATCAATCGTACCGTACACAGGTAAGTCCCCCACTCTTATAGGACCTGTTGTATTAGGCAATAATGTTTGGATTGGAATTGATTCTATTGTATCTCCAGGATGTACTTTAAAAGATAATGTTTTCGCAAAATCGCAATCTATAATTAATTCTTCTTTCAGCGAAAATTCTTATATTGGTGGTTCCCCAGCAAAAAAAATAAGAAATCGATTTTGTAAATATAATAAACAGAAAGGATCCTCTAGTAATTAAGGTTCAATCCTAAATTTTGTGTGATTTCTGATTTCTGATATAAACTTTTCTTGAA
>CAMGTC010000343.1 GCA_946061765.1 uncultured Treponema sp. | reverse complement strand
ACTATTTGTGTACTCCATAAAATGTTTCGTCCAAAATCTGTTTGCAGCAGGATTATAGGATTCATAATCAACTCCAATATATTCTATACCTTCAGATTTCAAAAGTATTGAAACATACACCAACAAATCATCAATAATTTTTAAACCACGATATTCAGGCTTACAATATGCTCCCTGAAGATTTTTCATTTTTGGATGAAAAGTGACGAAATTTTCAGCTTCATCAGCTACATCTAAATATGCAATTGTTCGTCCATACTTTTTTGCAACAAAAGTTCTCCTGTCTCCCTTTTCGACCTTTGCAATCCATTGGTTAAAATCCTTATCATCTGATTGCATAAAACAAGGAGCTTCCTTTAAATGCTCGTTAAGTTCTCTTCTAAGTTCTCTGACAGTCGGAAACTCACTTAGCGGTAGTTCTTCAAAAACTAAATCTTTATTTTCAATCTGTGCTAAATTTGGATTTTCAATTTTCCGGATACTATCTTTGCAGCGCATGCCAAATCCATATTCAAAAAGAGCAGACTTACTTTCATTATCATGAGCATAAAGACTTACTCCAAGAATTTGAACATTTTGACTTGCTAATCTTTTTGAAACTTCTTCATACATATCCTGATAGATTCTGTATCGATTTTTTTTGACTGCACCATTTGCATGTAATGGGGAAAAAGTGCCAGAAGAATCTTTTGTATCAAAAGCATTTGACCAGGGAGAAAAATAACACAAAAAACCTGCAAGTTTTCCTTGATCCAAAGCCGCCACACCCAGTCCATTTTGTGCAAAATAATCCAAATCCCAAATTTTTACATCCTTTGGAAGAGCAGGAACAAAAATTCTTTCTTCATGATAGTTTTCCCAGCCGATTTTTTTTGCTTCTTCTACATGCTCTTTTCCAAATGTCACAAGTTCCACTTTTTTATCTTACACCTCCATTTGGTTTATTAACTTTCAATAAATTTCTGAATATCTGCCTTAGAAAGAATTTTTCCATAACTTACAACTTTATCATTAATTACAAGGCCAGGAAGACTCATTACTCCATAAGCCATAATCTGCTGTAAATCTGTTACATGCTGACAATCTGCAGCAATATTTTTTTCTGCAAGAATATCAATTGTATTCTGGAACATCCCCATGCAGTTGCTGCATCCATCACGACCTAAAATTTTTATTGATTCAATTTTCATATATTTTTTCTCCCATATAATAAATCTCTACTATATAATAAATCTCTGTAAAAAATTAAAAAAGTAGCCAACACAAATAATTCCAACTACGCAAATCCCAATAAAAATCCCCAATAATTTTGGTTTTACCGCCTTACTCAGCATTACTAGAGATGGAAAACTTAAAGTTGTTACTGCCATCATAAAACTTAAAACAACACCCAATAAAGCTCCTTTTCCTAAAAGTGCTTCGCTAATTGGAATGCATCCAAAAATATCTGCATACATTGGAACTCCGCAAAGAGTTGCAATAATAACTCCAAAAGGATTGTTTCTTCCTAAAGCTGTGATAACCCACTGTTCAGGAATCCAATTATGTATTACTGCTCCAATTAAAACTCCCACAACAATATAAAGAATCAGCCGCTTATAGGTAGAAACCACCTGACTCCAAGCCCCCTTTATTCTATCTTTAAAAGTTATTTCCATTTCTGGAAGTTCAGGAGCTTTTGTATTTCTAATAAATTCAGCAATCTGTTCTTCCATATGCAGATGTTCTATTAAAGTTCCGCCAGCCACTGCAATCACAAGTCCAAAAAGAACATAAAGAACTGCAACTTTCCAACCAAAAATACTCATTAAAAGAACCAGGCTTCCCAAATCTACCATTGGGGAAGAAATCAAAAAGCTGAAAGTAACTCCCAGGGGAAGACCTGCCGCAGTAAAACCCATAAAAATTGGAATAGAAGAACAGGAACAAAATGGTGTTACAGTTCCCAAAAGGGCACCAATAAATCGCGCACCCATTCCACCAAAACGCCCCATAATTTTGCGGCTTTTTTCTGGTGGAAAAAATGATTGAATATAAGAAATTATAAATATCAAAACACAAAGCAGAATGGAAATTTTTATAATATCCATAAAAAAGAAACTGATTGTCCCACCTATTCGACTTTCTGCATCAAGATGACAAGCAGTCACAATTTTTTGAACGAGCACATTCAACCATTTCATTCCTAGAATCTGATTCTGAAAAAAATCCCAAATCATTGAATTTCCCCTCCACAGCAGCTTTTTTTGCCTTCAACTACTCCATCATGCCTATCTCTATAGCAAGTTATAGCCTCAAAATATGATTTGAATTCCTTAAACATACAGCAACTTATAGAATAGTAAGTCCATTTTCCCTCTTTACGAACAGATACCAGTCCTGTTTCGGTAAGAATCTTCATATGATGAGATAAAGTTGGCTGAGTAATTTGAAAATCTTCCAAAATTTTACAGGCACACTGTTCCCCATCAGTCAGCAATTTAATAATTTTAAGCCGATTGGGATCTCCCAAAGCCTTACAGATTTCGCTGATTTTTTCTTCATTCATGGCTTTCCTCACATAGATGACTATCTATATGAAATATAACTGATACATAGATGATTGTCAATGTGATATTAGGAAGTTATAACTTTATAACAATGGGTTGTACCGCAGGCAGCTTGACCGCCTGTCGGCTTTAGAAATTGTGTTATGCCTTGTTTACTCAATCGGTAAATCTATTCCGAAATACGGAGTTTCTTC
>CAMGTC010000342.1 GCA_946061765.1 uncultured Treponema sp. | reverse complement strand
TATTTTGAACGGGAACTTTATTTTTCTCACAAGAAAGACTGTTTTTTCTAAAAAACAGCCCTAAGTTGTATTTTTTTTAAGAAATAGTATTGACAACTTGGGGCCTTATATGTGTTAGGTTGCTTCTATATTAAATTAGCATAATCTCTTTTTGCATAAAAGATTCTCATTATGGATACTTCTTTTTCATCATCGTCGATTAAGTATAGAGCAATATAATTTTTCTTAAAAAGAAATCTATGGTATCCTTCTGATTGCAAAACTAAGTCATTGCTTAACGGATAAATATAAGGATTATCTGCAATATTCAGTTTTTCTTCGAGAAATTCTTCAAGGAAACTTTCAGCGGCTTTTGGATTACAAAGTTTATCTGTAAAATAAGTTACAATTTCGGATAAATCTTGCTCAGCCTTTTCCATGATTCGTACATTATAGGCCATGATTTTTTCTTATTCTAGAAATTGCATCTTCAACAGAAGAATATTTTCCATTTTTCATATCCTGTTTTGCTTCTTCAAGTTTTCCATATACATTTGCAAGGAACAGGTTCTTTTCATAAGTTTCCATGCTCATTAAAACCATGTCACCATATCCATTTTTTGTAATGAAAATAGGTTCATCATCTTCATGGCATAGAGTTGAAATGGCTGTTGTGTTCTTTAAATCCCTTATAGGAACGATTCTAGGCATAAGTGTCTCCTTGTGGGATTATTTTACCACAGTATTTATTATTTTGTCTATAAAGAAGGCAGCTGTCCTTAAAGTTGAAATATTTTCAATAAAGGACAGCCTTCGCAGTTTTCACATTGATAAACATCAACAATCTGTTCATATCCAGAATCGTTTTTTCTTTTACGTGTCTTTTTGTAAGGAACAGGATTTCCACAGGGACAGGTATATTCTTTCTGTTCAGCATCGTATTTTCAGTTTTCAGTGTTGAATGTCTTTTTCTTGAAACTCCTTTTTGTTTCTTTTTCATAAGTTGTGTACTTTACGATTCCTGTGATTTCATTTTCTCATATTTTTCTTTTCTCGGAAGATAATCCTTTTCAATCTGGCGTTTTGCTTTCTTCAGTTTTTTTTTACGTCTTTTGAATCTTCGTCATCAAGGCCATTTATTTCGGCGAGTTTTCTATTGATCTGCCCGGCAACGGCTTTGATTTCTTCACTTGTTACCGGGGTGTCATCGCCCGTTTCTGCAAAGTCCTTGTCACCGTAAATCTGATTTTCTTTCCGTGTAATTTCTTCTACGTCTCTAAGGAATACCTTCAGCTTTTCACTTCGGAATGTGTTAATCGTTCTGAAGTCTGGTTTCTGGAATGCTGTTAGCCACATCACGTTTACATTCTCGCGGCACTGCTTTGCAATCTGTCGTGAAGAATAGGTTCCTGTCATGTAGCAGTAAATCAATACTTTAAGAAGCATGACAGGATTGTATCTGCTTGCTCCTCCGCCTTTTGTGTTTCGTGCAAATACTTCATAAATTTCGAGTTCATCTACTGTTTTACTGACAATTCTTACAAAATGATTCTTCGGAACCAGCTCATCAAGACTTGGTGGCAGGAGCCACTGCTCGCCCTGGTTATATGGTTTGTATGTGATTTTATCGCTTACGCCTCTGCTCATATTTAAATTTTAGCAGATTTGAATTTAATTGTAAGTATAAAATAATTGGGGCTGCCTCATACTTTTGGGACAGGCTCGTTCAGGTTGCTTCCGATAAGAAGAGAAATTCCCTTTCCGCCAGAAGCAAAGCCATCTAAAGATGTTTCTGACGATATTCTAAAACAAGCTGTTACTGACCTGGGATACAAAGTAACTGACATTCAATGACAGATTGTACGAATATTGGAATAAAAACTGATTACTTGCTGTAAGATTTTTTTACTTAGAATCAGAATATTGCAATACAATGATTGTTAAATCATCACGAAGCGGAACTCCTTTTGTAAACTGATTAAACTGCTTTAAGATTTCTGTAATCATTTCTTTTGGATTTTTTGCATTGCTATTATCGAGTACTTTTTTCAAGCGTTCCAATCTAAAATCATCACCATTTGTATTTCTGCTTTCTAAAAGACAGTCTGTGTATAAAACGATAAAATCACCTGTTTGAACTTTTAAACTAACTGTACTGCAGCCATCAGAAGGAAGACCTTCCATTCCCAAAAACATTCCGCGGAATTTTCCGTCTTTATCTCCAAGAATTTCTGTTTTACCGCTCTGCATGTTTTTATAAAGAACATCAGTATGACCTGCATTTACATATTCAACAAAGTTTTCTTTAAATCTCAAGAAAACTCCTGTCAGATAATTTTCAACACTGCCCTTTTCTTTTGCCAATGTTTCACTAAAAAGCTGAATCACTTTATTCAAAGGTTTTGTAATATTTTGAATGAAAATTTTTTCTGCCAAATATTTCGAGAGAATTCCTATCAAGCCGGATGCAACTCCATGTCCTGAAACGTCAAAAAGACCTGCTCCCACAAAATTTTTATCTGCATCAAAATAAAAATCATATAAATCGCCGGAAACGGATGCCATAGGCTTAAAAACAAAAGCTGATTTCCAATTATTCTGACAGGGCGCTTTTGAAGTGTAAAAACTTTTTTGGACAAGTTCCGCCATTTTCATATCCCTTTCCTGGATTCTCTGCTGATTTTGAAGCAATTTATTTTTTCGCGTGATTTCGAGTGTTTTTTCTTGAACTTCAACAGAAACAATTGTATCAAGCAGGTTTTTTATGGTAACAATTCC
>CAMGTC010000341.1 GCA_946061765.1 uncultured Treponema sp. | reverse complement strand
TCGAATAAAAAGGAAATAAAAGTGGAACTTATGGCTGATCAAACTAAAGAAGTTTACAGTCAGGAAATATCTAAAGATAATGCTCAAAATTATTTTATTTATGCATTTATGAAAGCTGAAGATGCTCTTGGAAAAGAATATTATTCAGAAAATACTCTTTTCCCACTTGTTTATAAACATTGTAATATTCAAAAATCAAAAATTGAATGTAAGATAAACAAAAAAGATTCCAAATTATTTGAAATTAAACTTTCCAGCGATAAACCTGCCTTTTACCTTTCATTAGACACGTTAAATACAATGGGAAGATTTAGTGATAATCTTCTTACCCTTCTTCCAGGACAAGAAAGAATTATCACATTTTCTTCAAAAGAAGAGCTTTCTCTTGAAGAATTTAGTTCAGATTTAAAACTTTATGATCTAGCTTCAATAAGCTCATAGAATATTAATTATCTGCAACTTTATTTTCAAATTTTGTAAAGCCAGGAAGATACATAATGTTTATATCTCCAGTAGCACCGTTTCGTTGCTTAGCAAGAATAATTTTTGCTTCCTGGCTACCAACTTCTTCCTTTAAGCGGTCTCTGTGAAGGAACATTACAACATCGGCATCCTGTTCAATAGAGCCAGAACCTCTTAACTGAGCAAGATTTGGTTCCTGACCTTCTGCATCTCGTGCAACCTGACAAAGAGCAACAATAGGAATATCCAATTCACGGGCAAGAGCCTTAAGTGATTTTGAAATTTCAGAAACTTGTTCGTAAACAGGTGCTGATGTATCTTCTACTGTGATTAAACCAATGTAGTCAATAAAAATAATTTTTACTCCAAAATTGTGAACCATACGTCTAGCCATTGCTCTTAAGTCAAGTAATCTCATGTTTGGAGTATCAACAATTCTAAATGGAGCTTCATACCATCTTGAAGCAGCTTCTTGAATTTTTTTAATATCATCAATTTTTAACATACCTGAACGAATTTTTGACATAGAAACTCTTGCTTCTTGAGAAAGAAAACGCATACCAATTGATGTATAAGGCATTTCTAGAGAGAAAAATCCTGTTGGAATTTTTCTTTCAATACAGATATGTTGCATCATAGAAAGTGCAAGGGCTGTTTTACCTATTGAAGGTCGGGCTCCAATAATTATAAGTTCTGAATTCTGGAATCCCGATGTATATGTATCAAGAGTTGCAAAACCAGTTGGAATACCTGTAAAGGAATTTTTATTTTTGTAGCGACTTTCAATTATTTCAATTTCTTTAATCATTATTTCTTTAGCTGAATGAATTTCTGTTGTTTCATTTCTTTCAGCTAATGCAAAAACTTTTTGCTCTGCAGAATCCAAAATTGTTTGACTATCGCGGTTTAATTCAAAGGCCGACGCCTTAATTTCAGTAGAAATTTTTATTAAGTCGCGGCGTAATGCCCTGTCTATTACTAAATCTGCATAGTAATCAATATTTGCAGCAGAAGGTACTGTGTCTGTCAAAGATGCAATATATGCAGCTCCACCAGCCTTTTCCAAATTTCCTTCTACAGTTAATTCATTTAAAAGTGAAATTGTGTCACCCTGGATATTTTTTGCAAATAATTTTGTTAAAGCTTCAAAAATAATTTGATTTCTTGTGGCATAAAATCTTTCGGGTTTTAATTTGGAAATTACATCAGACATTGCACCCCAATTTAATAATAATGCTCCTAAAACAGCTTGTTCTGCATCTTGATTGTTTGGTAATACCTTGTCTTTTAAAGAATCTTCCATTTTATTCCCCCTAAAAAATGATTTTTATATTATAAAGTCTAAGATTGTATGACTCAAGGAAAAAAAAGACCGGCATTAAAAATATACCGGTCTTTTGGCTTTCTTATAAAGTAAAAAAATAAAATTACTCAGCTTTATTTTCTTCAGCTTTTGTTTCTTCTACTTTTTCTTCTTTCTTTTCTTCAGCTGGATTAGCATCAGTTGTCTGAGCTTTTACAGCAATTGTAATTTCTGCAACCTGAGCTTCGTAAAGTTTGATTGAAACTTTGTAGTTACCAACAGATTTAATAACTTTTCCTGGAATTTCAATCTTCTTTCTTTCAACTTCAAATCCAAGTTTAGATAAAGTTTCATATACAACGTTAGCAGAAACTGCACCGAATAATTTACCATTTGATGATGCTGGCATAACAATTTCGATGTTTGCAGCTTCAAGTTTTTCTTTGAGGCTTGCAGAATTCTTTCTTTTGATTTCTTTACGTGCTTCAATTTCAGCTTTTTTAGCTTCGAAAATTAAAACAGTTGCTTCGTTGTAAGGTACAGCGAGATTTCTTGGAAGAAGGTAGTTACGAGCGTAACCATTAGCAACGTTTTTTACATCTCCTTCTTCACCTAATGATTTAACATCTTCATTTAAGATTACTTTCATTTTTCAAGCTCCTATTATTTTCTTAATCATCTCGGAGTATGAGATGATTATTAATATTTAATTTTAGTCTGCTACGTATGGTAACAATGCAATTGAACGAGCACGTTTGATTGCTTTAGCAATTTCACGCTGGTGTTTAGCACAAGTTCCTGTCATACGACGTGGAAGAATCTTACCACGTTCTGTCATATAACGGCGAAGTCCATCTACATCTTTGTAGTTGATTTTAGCCTTGTTTGCACAGAAACGGCAAACCTTCTTGCGGAAGTAAGTCTTAGACTTAGCTCTTCCATCTCTTTCATCTTCACGACCATCATTGCTTGTTGCAACTTTTTCCATTGCAGCA
>CAMGTC010000340.1 GCA_946061765.1 uncultured Treponema sp. | reverse complement strand
AAACTCCAATCCTGTGAAAGTCAGGGCAGTCTATTCTACTGTTAAAGTCAGACGGAGAATCTCTCTTAATTAAGTACAATCAATAGGAGGTTGTATGAAGTCTAATAAATTTGTCCGTGGAATTTTCGGATTAATTTTGTCTTGTTTTGTTATCGCTGGAATTACTTCTTGTACTCCACCGGTTGGAGGGTATTCACCTGATTTTGATCCTGATGACCTTTTAGGAACTTGGGAAAATAATGATTATGGATGGCATAGTGAATACGTTGTATCAAAGAATCAGATTAACGATAAATCAATGAGTGTTCTTTATAATGTTGTATCTGATTCAACTGTAAAAACTACAGATGGGTATATTTTATTTTTCTGTCAGGTCGCAGAAGGTTCTGGAACAGAATATACACCTGCAGGAAATTTTTATGCAGTGGGTATGAAGCTTGAAGGTGAATCACTTAAAATATGTTGTCCTCTTGATTATCAGTCTGTTTGTACAACACTTGAAGAATTGCAGAATAAATATTCATCTTCGTATACTTTTGCTGGTTCAGGTAACAATGAAACAGTTTGTACAAGGATGGGAGAGGCTGTAAATGATGATGAGCTTTCAAAAATCCTCGCCCTCTACGAATAGAATAAATTAAAATGACAAACAGGATTATTTTTCCATTGATGCTGGTAACATTCCTTACCGGTATAGCATATTCACAGTCTTTTCATATTGAAAACCCAGGTTTTGGTCCTTCGTCTCGATTTTCAATCATCAAGGATGAAAATGTAAAGTCTGATGCTGACATTGAAGAAGAAAAAGATATTGCTGCCCAGAAAAATAATCCGCAATACCAGAAAACTTCACATCACCAGAATGCAGCTGTGAGACAGTTTACTTCTTCACAAATACAACAGAAGCAACCTGAAAATATTCAGGACTTCTTAAGTTCTGAAGGTGTTCTTGTTATGACCACCGGTGGAACTGGGGCAATGTCCAATGTTTCGTACAAAGGTTATGCAGGTTTTTGTGTAAAAGTTTATATCGATGGAATTCTTTCAAATAATTCTACTACAGGAGAGTTTGACTGGAACTCAATCGATGTAAGTTCAATCGAAACTATTGAGATTGAAGATGTTCCTTCGCTTTCTGAGACAGAGTTTGCAGGCTGTATTGTTCGCATTACTACCCGTAATGGCGGGGACAGATTTTTGGCCGATGTATCTGTGTCTGGTTATGAAAAGAATTTTTTTGATACATGGGCTTCGAAAATTCATTATGACAAGACGATAAATAAATTTAATTTTAATCTTGGTACAAATGTAATTTTTGCAGCAAATGAATTTGAACGTCCAGCGCCCTTGGGTACAGAAAGATATAATTATTCCAATCAGGGTAATGTCAACTTTGCCTGGAATGTAAATCTGTCAGACAATGCAAAGCTTTACGGCAGCAATATGTTTTCCTACAATAAACTCAAGGCAAATCGAAATTCCGATATGAATACTGGAATTGAACAGGATGCTGCAACAAGAAACAATGTAAATTTTTCATATTCCAATGATTCATTTAAATCAGACACAAGTTTCTTCTATAATTTCAGTAATGTTAGATATGTAAATAATTATCTTACAAACAATATTGATAATACTGCATTCAACAAATTTTCTGTTGCAGAAAATATTAAATGGTATTGTGATTTTACAGGTGGAATTGATGTAGAATTTCAGCCTTTTAATAGCAGAGCCCTTAGAGTTATTGAAAAGCTGGGTGCTTCAAAAAAGTTTGAGTTCGGTGATTTTTATGTAGAGCCACAGCTGGTGGGAATGTTCTGGCAGACAGCAGAATGTGGTGGGGTTGTGCTTCCTCGTCTCACATTTGGCTGGCAGGGGTTAACTGTTTCTGCATTCAGGGAATTTGTTATGCCAACATTCAATCAGTTATATTGGCCTGATACAAGTTACGCTCAGGGAAATCCTTCCCTTAAACCAGAAGAAGGCTGGAGCGGTTTTATGGGATTCCGTAGAAATGATTTTCCTCTCTGGGCTCAATATAAAATTTCGTATTATGGTAACAAAATCCGCTGGGGAACTTCTGGCTCAAAAATGATTCCAGAAAACAATGGCGATGCTTTTTATAATGTAGCAACAGTTGGGTTTTCTATGAATCTGTTTAATGATATTTTTGCTGTTAATCTGGATGGAACTTACACCGGCGCAAAGCTGTGTTCAACAGGAAAGCAGATTATGTGGATACCGGAATGGCAGGCACACGCAGGAATCTGTGCAAGATACAAGAAAATGTTATTGTCAGTTGATTACTGTTATACAAGTTTTAGATATGAAACAAATGATAATACTTCTTATTATCCTGCATCACATCTTTTAAATGCCTCCATTTCAGTAAAGCCAGAAGAACATATTGAACTCTACGTAAAAGGAACAAATCTCCTGGACCAGAGAGTTCCTTACCACGATAACTATTATATGCCTTCCCGTAAAATTACAGTTGGCGTAAAATTGGAAAAATAGGGCGGCTGTACCGAAATTCCCATAAAAGAAGGTATTAAGTAGTACTAAAAAGTACTACTAATATGTATACTCACTTACTAAAAAATTCCTCATTTTTTTAAACTTAAATACTTTTACAAATATTTAATAGATGTTAAAATATTTCTAGTGTTCAGTACTATACATAAGAACACAGATTAGAGGTAACATTATGAAAAACGCTTATGTAAACAGAATCTGGGAAGAAGTTAAAGCTAAGAATGCTA
>CAMGTC010000339.1 GCA_946061765.1 uncultured Treponema sp. | reverse complement strand
ACTATTAGAAAAGTTTGATGACGACGGTTGGTTGATTATAGAATCATAGTTTTTCTAAGCCGAATAAGTCTGATAAGTTGTATGCCTTTTTCTGTTCAACTTCTGTCTGATACATGAACTTTACATTTGGAAATTTCTTTACATAAACTGAAAGTTCAGACTCATCCTTTATGTATCTAAATGTCTTTCCGTCTTTCAAATTAGAAATAAAAGGTTCTTCTGCTTCAAGAACAAAAATAGGACTGTAGTCTTCGTCCGATACCATGTAAACAAAAGTCTTTTCGATGTTTTACCTCTTTAAAAGTTTTTGTATTATAACCCTTTTTATACTTTTGATTATATCATACAACTTTTTCTTTTTATAAAATATCCTGAAACTTTTTTATTTCTGCATCTGAAAAACTTGATTTAGCAAGAGAATTAGAAGATGGAATTGATGCATTCCGAAAAGACCTTAAAAAAGTTGCCCGCAAACGTCTTGAAAGTGGAGCAGACGTTAAAGCTGAACTTCTCTACATCGACATGGTTCGTCGTATCGAAAATATCAGGGACAACTGTTTTAGCATATCTGAAAGTCTAACAAATAGAATTTAGCAAAAATTTTAAATATATTTTTAATTTTATTGCACTTTCAATAATTCATTATAAAATATAAACCAATATCAAAATAATGGAGGACGACTATGAAAAATTTAATGTCAACTTCATTTAAAAAAGTATTTACATCTTTATTAGTACTAGCAGTTTTAATGTCCCAGTCATTAACCTCATGCAAGGTGCATACAGATGATGATAACGGTGGAAATTCACCAGGAAATACTCCGCCTACAATACCAGATGATACATCAAAACCTATTTACACTCCTGTAGACGACAGCGATTTGGAAAATATGTCTGCAATTCAGTTTACAAAAATTATGGGCAACGGAATCAACCTTGGTAATACAATGGAAGCCTGCGGCGACTGGTTGCCATACGATATAGAAGATGTAACACAGTTTGAAAGAATGTGGGGACAGCCTGAAACAACAAAAGAAATGTTTCAGGCCATGAAAGCAGCAGGTTTTGACAGTGTCCGTATTCCAATTGCCTGGACTCATACAATGGACTGGTCTAGAGGAAATTTTACTATTAATCCAGAATATTTGAAACGAGTAGAAACTGTTGTAAATTATGCTCTAGATTCTGGCCTTTTTGTAATGATAAACGAACACTGGGATAGAGACTGGTGGTGTTTGTTTAGTCATGATGAAGAAACTGCCTGGAAAATTTACGAAGCCATCTGGACTCAGGTTGGAAATCACTTTAAGGATTATGATTATCGGCTGATTTTTGAAGGTGGAAACGAAGAGCATGGAAATGCATTAAATCATACTCTGGTTAGTGATAAAAACAAGTATGTACAAACTGTAGAAAAAGAAGGACAGGTTGAATATCACGGAACAGTAGATACCCGACTTAAAGGAATTGATTATCCAGAGCCTGGTACACTTACTGAAGATGGAATTTATACAATGGCAAATCGCATTAATCAGAAATTTGTTGATTTAATCCGTAGTCAGGGAAGAAAAATGCAAAACGATTCCTGCTGATTCCTGGAATCCAAACAGATTTTACCCGTACCTGTGATGCTCGTTATAAAATGCCAGAGGATTCTTCCAATTCTGTGAAAAAACTTATGGTTAGTGTACATTTTTATGATCCTGCACCATACAGTCTTACCGGAGATCCAAAAAATAGCTGGGGATTTGCAAGAGATTGGGGAACTGCGGAAGAAGTTAATACACAGAATGCTTCTTTTTATAAAATGAAGAAGTTTACTGATAATGGTTATGGCGTAATTATCGGCGAATATGCCTGTGCAAAGGAACAGACAGGAAAAGATACCTTCAAACGCAAGAACAATGATATTAAATGGCTTACAAATGTTCTTGATAACTGTGATACTTACGGTTACTGTCCTTTTATGTGGGATTGTAATGGTTATTTCCATAAAAACGGTGATTCTGGATTGGGCTTTACCGGTGATGATGCAGAAGTTGCAGACGTTTATAAAAACCGGAATTATGCCGCAGAAAAAGCAGGAACTTCAAATGGCGGAAAAATTGAATATTCACCAGCAGTTCCAAAATATCAAAAAGACACGCTTGAACTTACCCCAAATTCAGAAAGTAATGGTGTAGAAGTGTCAGTTGAATTACCTTCTGCCATTAATGTAAATGCTGGCCAAACTTTAGAAGTTAGTTTCTACAGAGATGCAGTAATTGAAGATTACAAAGGCCATGTTTTACGTTTGTACAATAATTCCGGAACTATGATTACAAATGCTAAACCAGACTGGTGTACAACCGATACGTATCCGCTCAAAGATGCGGGGACAGTAAAGTTTACCTTTATTCCGGAAAATGATATTACTGTTAAAAGATTTACTATTTATATAAGTAAAGATGCTTTTAAAACTCTTGGTAATTTTACTATTAAAGATGTGAAAATTACAGTGCAGTAAAAAAAGTCTAAACAAAAAAAAGAGGCCACTGAAAAAGGTCTCCAATTTTTAAGGTCTGAAAAAAAAGCCAGATTTTTGAGAAAAAAATCTCATAAATCTGGCTTTTGCTCTTTTAAAGAGCAGATTATTTGTCTTTCATTTCCTTATTTTTCATCAAGAATTGTAATAATTCGTTTTATATTAGCTGCAAAGATTGTGCAGACTCCCTGTATTTTTGTTGCATAAAGACAATTACCCGTTGAAACATCGTAACCCAG
>CAMGTC010000338.1 GCA_946061765.1 uncultured Treponema sp. | reverse complement strand
AGTCCTTTTGTTTTGAATTCCTGGAATTCTGTTCAGATTGAACGTGCCCTCAGTATATTTTTACAACTTTACAGAGATACTCGTTATTCGCTCTCTCCTCGCTATGAATTGGAATTAGCATTTAGCCGTCTTTGCTGGATTGGTCAGTATGTTTCTAATTCAGAAGTTAAAAAGGCTATTGATGCCGCTCAAGCTTTACTTGCCGGCACGCCAGTAAATAACGCCGGCACGCCAGTAAATAACGCCGGGGGGGCTGTAAATAATTCTACTCCTAAGATTTCAAGCGTGGAAAATAGTAAGCCTCAGTCAATTAATAACCAGATAAATGAAAATCTGGCTGTTGGCGGGGGAAATCCTGCAGAAAAAATCGAACTTCCTGAGCAAAAAACATTTTTTAATTCTCAGGAAAATAATTCCTTTTCGTCTAATCAAGGAAATCCTGTAAATCAGAATGTTTGGGGGAGCAATAAGTTTTTAGATAACGGAAAAACAAGTACTACAACTTTAGGTTCTGATGGGCTTCCAACTTCTCTTCCAAAGCTTTCTATTCTTCGTGAGTTGGAAGAAAAAGAAGCAGCTGGCGGAGGTGGAGATTCTCAGGATACGGGGGAGGGCTCTAACCCTTTTTATAATGGCGGTTCACTGCCGCCTAAAAAATCAGTGACTATTAATCAGATTATTGGTAATTCAGAAAATGAAGTATTTAGTGATAATCCAGATTTAGAAGGCGACGACTGGTCAAATATTGATGAAGAACCACCAGCAGAAGATTATTATGTTGAGTCCGATGAAGACAGATATAATAAGCTTGAAGAAAGTTATGAAAAGGAAGAAGAACTTGCTCAAGAATCGATGCAGGCTCCTGTTCAGAATGACGAATCTTTTACAACTGCAGATGGAAAAAATCTTACAATTGCTCAGTTAAGAGGAAATGTTCTTGCCGGGCTTGCTGTAAATAATAGTTTTATTACTACAACTTTACAGCAAACTGGAATATGGAAAATTCAAGGTGACAAAGTTGTTACAAGTGTAGAAAATGCCTATGAGTTATCCCTGCTTCAAAAAAATCAGCAGATAATTAGTCAGGAAATTTCAAATATTTGTTCAAAAAAAATGTCCTTTCAGGTAGAACTGGAAGTAAAAAATTCTTGTCCTGTAAAGAAAATAGAAATTCCAAGACAGGTAAGTCTTTTGGTTGATATGTTCAAAGGAAAAATAGTTGGACAATCGTAGAAGAAATTAGTTATCTTTTAGAATGTAGAAATTACTTTTTATGGGAGTAAATATGAATCCATTTGAATTATTAAAAAATACACAGGCCTTAAAACAGCAGGCAGAAAATCTTCAGGCAGAACTTGAAAATCTTGAAGCAGAAGGTTCTTCTGGTGGAAAAATGGTTGTTGTTACTTTGAACGGAAAATTCCAGATGAAATCCATAAAACTGGACCCAATCTGTGTTGATAACAGAGATGTTCAAATGCTGGAAGATTTGATTGTAGCCGCTCATAATAATGCTATGGAAAATGTTCAGGAAAAAATCAAAGAAAAATCTGGTTCACTTTTGGGTGGTATGGATTTATCGGCATTAGGTTTGTAAACAGGATTTTTAAATGAATGCTTTTGATGAACTGGCAAATAATTTTTCCCGATTACCAGGAATAGGAAAAAAAAGCGCCATAAGAATGGTTAACTGGTTATTAAAACAAGATTCTCTTTATGTAAAACAGTTTGCCAGCAATTTGGGAAGTCTTCAGGATAAAATAAAGCCTTGCAGTGTTTGCGGTATGTGGACTGAAGAAGAGCCTTGTGTTATTTGTTCAAATAATTTACGAGATAAGAGTCAAATCTGTGTTGTTGAACAGTCGCAAGATGTTTCAACAATTGAAGCTTACGGTGAATACAAGGGTTTTTATCATGTTTTAGGGGGTCTTTTAAATCCTCTGGAAGGTATAGGGCCAAATCAACTTTCTATCAAAACCCTTCTAAATAGAATAAAATCAGCTGATGGTCAGATAAAAGAAGTAATTATTGCTACTAATCCTACGGTTCAGGGTGATACAACGGCTTTGTATTTAAATCAGGCTATTTCTCAGTTGCAATTAAATGAATCAGTAAAAGTGACCAGGCTTGCTACTGGAATTCCAGTTGGTGGTGATTTGGAATATATTGATAAAAGAACTTTAAGTTTAAGTTTTAGAGGTCGAAGTCAAATATAATTTTTTTGATATATGTTTTTTAGGCAAGCATAATTACTCTAGCCCGCTGCCTCAAGCATTTTCTACACCAGCCCTGCGGGCAGAATCTTAACGGCAGCAATGCTTGCACAAAAAAAATGACGCCCTTTCGGACGTCATTTCTTACACTAAGCTGCTTTAGTCTTAGCGGAGTAAAGAAAGCACGTTCTGGCTTGACTGATTTGCCTGTGCAAGCATTGCTGTACCAGCCTGTGAAAGTACCTGGTCTTTTGTGAATTCAACCATCTGGCTAGCCATATCTGTATCACGGATTCTTGATTCAGAAGCCTGTAAGTTTTCAGCACCAATATCAAGACCTTTAATTGTCATGTCGAGGCGGTTCTGGTAAGCACCAAGATCAGCACGCTGTTTGTTAATCTTCTTCAAAGCTTCATCCAAAGTACCGATTGCGCGGTTTGCTTCTTCTGGAGTTTCCAAAGACATAATTGATTCGTCTCCAACATTGCGGAGTCCAAGAGCCATAGCTGACATTGTACCAATGTAAACCTGTGTTCTCTGGTCCATGTTAGCACC
>CAMGTC010000337.1 GCA_946061765.1 uncultured Treponema sp. | reverse complement strand
TGATGCTCAAAAAAGTGCTGATGAGAAAAAAGAAGATGCTGCAGAAAAACAGGCTTTAGCAGACAAAAAACAGAGCGAAGCTCAGAGCGAAAGAAAAGAAATTGCAAAAGATCAGAATGAAGTTCAGAAAAAAGAAGCCGCTCAGGCAAAAATGACTGCAGAATATGGACTTGTAATTACTGATCAATCTAATATGTATTCACGTCTTGTAAAATTCAGCGCTGAAACAGGTGAAATTATGAAAAATTCTCCTGTTACAGTTATTAGAAATAGAACAATTTTTAAGACATCTAAAGGATACCTTGCAATTGCTGGAGAAGAAGGAGAAAACAAGGCTATAAAACTTGTACTTTTGGATACAGAAAATATGGAAATTTCGTCTCAAAGTCAGTTAGATATAGCTGGAGATTCTGTACTTGTCCAAAACGGCAGTGATTTTTACTGTGTAGTATCTAAAGACGGAAAATTCTATACTGCAAAATTCGACGAAGAATTAACTGCAAAAATAATATCTGATGTTGAAGTTTTAAGTTGTTCACCAATTTCTATTATGTCTTCTGGAATTGTTGTTACAGATGCAAATGGTCGTTTAACAATCTTAAACACAGCAGATTTAACTGCAATCAATAAATAAATCATTGTAGGTTCAAAATGACTAAATTTTCTCTAAACGGAAGCTGGAATCTTTCTGGAAAGGATATTAATACAAAGGCTAGAATTCCTGGTGATTTTCATACAGCTTTAATTGAAAATGGATTTATAAAAGATCCTTTTTATGGATTTAACGAAAAAGATCAGCTTTGGGTAGGTCAAACAGACTGGACTATTCAAAGGGAATTTGTTTACAAGAAAAAAGATAATTACAAGAGTATTTTAAATATTTCTTTTGCCGATACTTTTTTTACTCTTTTTATAAATAATAAAGAAGTTGGAAAAGGTAATAATTCTTTTGCCCAGTACAGATTTGATATAAGCGATTATTTAGTTAATGGTAAAAATACCATCAAATTTATTTTTGAATCTGCAGAAAAGCGTTCAATTCAAATTGCAAAAAAACAAGCCTATCCTATTCCTTACATGAAATATGATGTTTTTTCTCCAGATAGAAATATGGCTAGAAAATGTCAGTGTAATGGAGGCTGGGACTGGGGACCTTGTATAATGGTTTCTGGAATTTATCAGGATATTTACATTGAAGAAGTTGCAGACG
The DNA here is from genome assembly GCA_946061765.1 of uncultured Treponema sp. Classification (GTDB taxonomy): domain Bacteria; phylum Spirochaetota; class Spirochaetia; order Treponematales; family Treponemataceae; genus Treponema_D. The sequence goes on along the minus strand of CAMGTC010000337.1, from coordinate 1,569 downwards.
GTCTCTTTAACAATCCACTAATCACTTATAGTAATAAAAATGAAGATTGGACAGCACATATAACCATTTCCTTTAATTCTTTTATTGATGAAAATAAAGAATTTACTCTATCAATTTCAGGTTCAGATATAGAAACTGTATCAAAAACAATAAAAGTAAAAATCAATAAAGGTAAAAATACTGCAAAAGTTGATTTAAAAGTAAAAAATCCAAATAGCTGGAAAACTTCTGGCGAGTTAAAAGAAGCTGGCCTTGACGAAAATACAATCTACTCATTAAAAATTTCTACAAAAGATTCATTTGGACAGGAAAATTATATTACAAAAAAAATTGTCTTTAACACTTTAAAAGCAGTAACAAAACTTGATAAAGTTCAGGGACAAGAAGGCCGTTCAATTTATTTTGAAAACAATGGTCGTAAAATTTTTGCTAAAGGTTCTAACTGGATTCCAGTTGATTCTTTACCTTCCCGCTTTACTTATGAACGCTATTATGATTTATTAAAATCCACAGTAGATGCTAATCAAAATTGTTTAAGAGTATGGGGCGGCGGATATTATGAATTCGAAGATTTCTATGATATTTGCGACAGACTTGGAATAATCGTCTGGCAGGATTGTATGTTTGCCTGTTCACTCTATCCAGTTACTCAAGAGTTTATTAATCAGGTTGAAGAAGAATTAGAATATCAAATTACAAGATTACAAAGTCACGCTTGTATTGGACTGTGGTGTGGAAATAACGAAAATTATGGAGCTATGAATTGGTTCCCTGAATCAAATCAAAACCGGGTACGATATTTAGTTGATTACGACAGACTTTACAATGGTGTGATTGGTAAGAAAATTCAAGAAATTGACCCTTCCCGTTTATACTGGCCAAGTTCCCCATGTGCGGGCCCAGATGATTATGCAGATAACTGGCACGAAGATTTTAAAGGTGATATGCATTACTGGTCTGTTTGGCATGAAAGAAAAGATAAAGAAGCTTATATGTCAATAAAGCCTAGATTTGTTTCTGAGTTTGGATATGAATCATTCCCTTCTTTAAATTGTATAAAATCCTTTTCCCAAGAAAAAGACTGGAATTTTACAAGCCAATTAATGGAATATCATCAAAGATCGCCAAGTGGTAACTCTATAATTTTAGAAAATTTCAGCCGCTATTTCCGCTTTCCAAATGGTTTTGAAAATATGGTTTATTTAAGTCAGGTTCAGCAGGCACTTGCCATAAAAACAGCCGTAGATTACTGGAGATCATTAAAACCTCATTGTATGGGCTCTCTGGTATGGCAGTTAAATGATATCTGGCCTGGACCTTCCTGGTCTTCTCTTGAATACTCTGGTAAATGGAAACTTTTGCAATACGAAGAAAAGAAATTTTTTGAAAATCTATATATGCCCCTTTTTATAAAAGATGGAAAACTTCATGTTTATATTTCAAATGACCTTTCAAAAGATATAAATGCTCAAATTTCAATTAAATTTTTGTCTTTTGAGGATGGTAAAGAAATTTCGAATAAAAAGGAAATAAAAGTGGAACTTATGGCTGATCAAACTAAAGAAGTTT
>CAMGTC010000336.1 GCA_946061765.1 uncultured Treponema sp. | reverse complement strand
TTCTTATTTCAAAGTTCAATGGAAAGCGTGGGCCTAAAAGACAATTGAGCCTTGAACAGATTGTCGCGCTGAACATCTACAGATTTCATTTTAAAATGGGAGATCTGAAAAATTATCATAAAATGATAAAAGAACTGATGAGTGACAAAGTTCCAAATCTCCCGAATTATGAAAATTTCATGAAGGCAACAAACAAATCGACTGTATTTATCCTTACATTTATGAACTTTCTGATGGGAAATGAACAGGAAAAAAGAATCAGAAATACATTACATGGATTCTACACCGATAACAGTCTGCATGAATCATAAAATTTACTCTCACAAAGTAACAAAGGGCATTGCAAAAAGAAGTAAATCTACAAAAGAATGGTGGTACGGATTCATAATGAGCGGAATCTGCAATGAACAGGGCGATTTTGAGAACATCATTTTCAGTTATGCAATTATTGCAGCTTATATGATTAACCGCAATCTGGATTTTTATCAAAACTTTTTCAGATTACGGTTAATTTAGAAAACTCGAATTTCGGGCTAACTATAAAGTATTATTTTAATACCAACAGATGTTTTACAACATTATCTACATACGACATGCAAAAATAGTAATTGAGCTCCAGTACCATCCGTACACTGATACCTTCTGGGAAAATACCAAATTTGTGATTATTACGCGTGAATTAGTCCATTAGCTAGAAAAAACGAGTTCACCGATTCACGCGAAGGGATTCACTAAAATCTAGTAGGAGTCTACTTTAATTACATTAAGAAATTTTGCAATTTAAAACCAAAAAACGAGTACAATAAATGGAAAAATTTTCTCATTAGATTGCTTAAATATGGCTTTAATAATTTGTTATATATAATACAAATAAGTGTTAGTAAAAGGAATTCAGAAACAAATAATGCAAATTTAATTCCAAATGTTGCAATTTCAATATTCATCTTGTGAATAATAGCATTACAATATGCTAAAAATGTTGTATGCGATAAATAAAATTCAAACTGAATGGAATTAAATTGCTTAAATACTTTGGATCCAAGGATTTTACTAAAAACTCCTTCATCAAAAGCAAAAATAAAGATATTCATACAAAACAACAGAACATAGTAAGTCTTAAACCAAATATTCAGGTAAGAATACATTAGGTAAAAATGAATAATACAAGCACTTATTTCAATAAATGAAAAAATGACAATTCGAAGAAGCTTTGAAAAATGATAAATTTTTTGCTTGCAATCCATAAAAATTGGAACAAGTAGCATCCCCATAAAAAATTCTAAACTTCGAACAAAAGGATTAACATGAGTATGTAGGGTTACAAAAATCACATCTGTTTCTTGTATAACATCAATAGATAATCTTACAATAAATACAATAATAAAAATAATTAGTTCTTTTTTCGATTTCATTAGGCGAATAAACAATGGACTTAATAAATAGCAGAACAAAAGTGAACAAAGAAACCAGGAAGAACCATTAAAACAAAAGAAAACTTCTTCATTGGGGAACCATGGCGTAATAAGTAATAAGGAAAGAATTAATTTTATCCATGTATTAGTAAATACAAAAGATTTATATTCAAGTATACAACGTAAAAAAACAATAAGAATGTGTAAAGGATAAAAAATAATCAATTTTGAAACAACATAATTAATCCCCGTTGACCATGAATATTCTATTTCTTTATGAAATTTATTGTATCCAACGAGAAAACCAGAAAGTACGAATAACAATTCACACATTCGACTTCCTAAGCCTAATGGTAAAAGAGGCATATTACTATGGTGATAAAAAATAAGAAATAAAGCCAGGACTTTAATTCCGGTAAAACTTCTTATGTTCTGAGTTCTGAGTTCTGAGTTCTGAGTTCTGAGTTCTGAGTTCTGAGACATTATATTAGCTTCCATGTATTTATCAATAACTTTCATTTAAATTTTAATTCCCATATTATCGGAAAATTATGTAGTCTGAATTTCGAGTTTCATTGAGGAGAATTTACAAAAAAAGCGTAAATCTTTAAAATTTTAATCACTACAAAAAAATCAAAAAAAGTTACGCTTATGTATGAACAAATTTACACCTTAACCAGCATGTTTTCAAGGGCCTTAAAGGAAATTTGATGTATGAATTTCTTATTTCAAAGTTCAATGAAAAACGAGGTCCTCAAAGGAAATTAAGTCTTGAGCAGATTGTTATGCTGAACATCTACAGATTTTATTTTAAAATGGGAGATTTGAAAAATTATCATAAAATGATAAAAGAACTCATGAGTGACAAAGTTCCAAATCTCCCGAATTATGAAAATTTCATGAAGGCAACAAACAAATCGACTGTATTTATCCTTACATTTATGAACTTTCTGATGGGAAATGAACAGGAAAAAAGAATCAGAAATACATTACATGGATTCTACACCGATAACAGTCTGCATGAATCATAAAATTTACTCTCACAAAGTAACAAAGGGCATTGCAAAAAGAAGTAAATCTACAAAAGAATGGTGGTACGGATTCATAATGAGCGGAATCTGCAATGAACAGGGCGATTTTGAGAACATCATTTTCAGTTATGCAATTATTGCAGCTTATATGATTAACCGCAATCTGGATTTTTACCAAAACTTTTTCAGATTACGGTTAATTTAGAAAACTCGAATTTCGGGCTATTAAATTATCCGAACGTTTAAAATGAATAGTGCAGATGGCACTATTCGGGGCAAACGCATTATAAACAAAAATCCGATTATTTGGCTCCCAGTCACGGTTGCGTGATTCAAA
>CAMGTC010000335.1 GCA_946061765.1 uncultured Treponema sp. | reverse complement strand
AAAATCAATTAAGCAAGATTTCGTAAGTTATGAATTTCATGTCCGTGATGAAGGTTGTGGAATGACAGAAGAATTTTTGAGCCTCTTGTATCAACCTTTTGAAAGAGAAAATACTTCTACTATAAGTGGCTTTTATGGTTCTGGACTAGGCCTTTCCATTACAAAAAATCTTGTTGAAATGATGGGGGGGCATATTTCTGTAAATAGTAAGATTAATGAAGGTACTGAATTTGTAATTAATCTTACTTTTGAAGTGCCATCTTTGTCAGAAATTAAAGATGAATCTCCGATTACAAAATATGATTTTCACGGTAAAAGAATTCTTGTTGTTGAAGATAATGATGGAAATCGTGAAATTGCCTGTGAAATTTTAAGAGATGCTGGCCTTGAAGTAGAAGAGGCTAGGGATGGTTCTTTTGCAATTGAAAAAATACAAAATGCCTCTGCAAATTATTATGATGCTGTCCTAATGGATATACAGATGCCAGGTAAGAATGGTTATGAAACTACAAAGATAATCCGTTCATTTGATAAACCTGGTATTGAAGAGCTTCCTATTATTGCTTTGTCTGCAAATGTTTATGAGGAAGATAAGAAGAAAGCTTTTGAATATGGTATGAATGGTTATATTACAAAGCCTTTTAATGTTATTGAGTTGTTAAAAGTATTAAATTTTGTAATTGATGAAAATTCAAATTAACTAAAAAATCATTCTAAAGTTTGTAATTCCATAGCAATTTCTTCCATTTCTCGGTCTGTCATGGCTATTGTTTCGGCTACTCTGAATAATTCTCTTCTAACGCTGTCAGGAACTTTAGCAGAGTTTTTATAATGTAATTGATGTTCAAGACTTGCCCAAAAATCCATTGCTATAGTTCTCAGTTGTATTTCAACTCTAATATTGTGCTCTGTTTTAGATAAATAAACAGGAGTTTCAATTACAAGGTGAAGGCTTCGATATCCTGATTCTTTTGGATGTTTTATATAATCTTTTTCAACAATTAATTTGATGTCAGGTTGTTTTAATAACATTTCCTGGACAGCATAAATATCAGATATATAAGGACAGATTACTCTTACTCCGGCAATATCATCCAAATTAGCAATCATTGCTTCAAAAGTAACGGGAATTCCTCTTTTTTCCAGTTTTTTTGCTATGCTGTCTGGTGTTTTAATTCTTGATTTTATAGTTTCAATGGGACTTCGTTTATGATTAACTTTACTTTCTTTGTTTAAGATTTCAAGTTTTGTTTCAATTTGTTTTATAGCACTTTCATATAGCATCATGATTTTCTGAAATTCAAAAGCCATTCTGTAAAAATCATTTGGATTAGAAAGTGAATTGTTTGTTTGTGATGGTAATCCAGTTAAAGGAAAATCTTCCTTGATTACATCTTCAATTTCATCATTCATATTATTTAAAATTAGCGATAAAAACTGGTAAAATCAAGAAAAATTATTAGAAACTGCATTTATAGCCAAGATTTGCAGATATTCCCTCGTACCATTCTCCAGTAACAAAGTCTAAACATTCTACCTTGAGTAATGCATTAAGTTCTCCAGAAAGGAATTGGGTAGAAAAATATGGAATGATATTTACGTTAAAGCATTTGGTATCATCAACAAAGAAACTTGCAAATTCTGCAAGATTTAAAAATGTCTTTTCAGAGAATGAAAGAGTTGTGTGGCAGCCTAATTTAAATGGTGTTCCATTCATTTTTAAGGCTTCAGAATAAATATTAATGTTGATTCCCAGAGTATCATCGAGGTAGAGCAAATCTTTAACAGTTGAAGATGGTAGACTGTAGGCTGTAATATTTAAGTGAGAACTTTGAATTGTGAATCTTGGTTCAAGAAGTAAATAAATATCATCTGGAGAGGAATTTAATGTATTAGAACTTGCTCCGAATTCAGCATTAAATAATCCAGCTTGTAAGAAAAGAGCTTGTGTATAATTATTTCCAACAAGGATTGTAGTTCCGCAGTGCCAGTATATACTTTCGATTGCAAGTAAAACGTCCTGTCCTTTGTATTTATCTGAAATTGGAGCTCCAATTCCGCAAGCAAAATCTGCTGTAAAGAAGCGGTAATTACATGCAGCTCTAACATCAGCATTTACTACATAGTAACTTTCATCTTCGTGGTTTAGATAAATGTAGGCACCCATTGCAATTGGCTGTGAATAGAATCTAAGAATATCGCATATTCCAATTCCAAAGTGTGGATATAGAATTGAACCTGCAAGTCCAAGCCAGCTGTTAGTAAGTTCTGATGCTATTTTTTCAATTGAAAAATATCTTTGTAAAAATATGTCAGAACCAATTGCATCATAAGTTCCCATAAAAGTAGAAAAATAGTTTGCAAAACTTAAACCCATACTTCTGACAGTTAAAGATATTTCATCTACCTGAAAATCACTTTCTGTTGCCGAAAAAAGTGTCTGGTTTATAAAATCTGCTGTATCTATAGAAAACTCCATCCTTCCCCATAAATTAGAAGTAAAATTGAACTGACCAGCAAAAAAGGCCTGTAGTTTAAGATTTGGATCATAAGTGGTTTTATCGTCATCTCCAGTCTTTGCATCTGCAGTGTATTCAAATTTTCCTCCGGCATAACCAGTAAAGAAACTTGATGCAAATATTCCCGTAAAAGAAAAAAGTGTGAATATAATGGATAGAACAAGTTTTTTCATATCAAACTCCTGTTATATTTTATAGAAAAATAAACAATATTAATAGGTACAGTGGGTTGTACGCCCTTTGTTCGTCTTAAGTATACCACATTTC
>CAMGTC010000334.1 GCA_946061765.1 uncultured Treponema sp. | reverse complement strand
TAATTATATCAATATTTGCATATAATTCAACTATTTTTTATCCTTTAGTTTGACTAGAAGATCTTTTTTGTTGCGAAGATTGTATCATCAAGAGCAACAAAGGCATGGTAATAGGACGACATGGTTTTTGTTGATAAAGTTTGTTATTCTGTAAATGGCAAATAAATTATCACCCTCTGACTTGCTCAGGGAACTTAAAAAACCACACGGATTTGCTCAGAACTAACGTACTATAATTTTGTAAACCGCAAGTTGTTTCAACAACTGAGGATTTACAAAACGTTCGCACAAGCGAACACGTAAATAAAAAGAGTTTTTGCAAAAAAAACTCGAGACTTAAAATAGATGGCGAAATTTAAGCCATCTATTTAAAACCTTCTTCGCTTTTGTAAGAAAGAAGTTAGCTGGGGAGAGTTCGTGTGGTATTTTTTAGGTTAAAATCAATATTTAGTTCTTACAAACAAGGAATCATATATGGAGGAATTTTCATTATTCCATTTTCAAAACTAAATTGTTTTGGATGAACAATAATTTGATTTTCTATTTTGTTTCCAAATTTTTCGGCAAATTTTGTTAATGATGTTGTTGTGTAATTTTTGCTGGATTTTACTTCCAATGGAAAAATTTTAAAATTAGTTTTGCTTTCGTTTGAAAGCAAAAAATCAATTTCAATATCGTTACGACGTTTTTCTAAATTATATTGAGTATAAAAATAAAGTTTTCTTCCCTTTGAAACTAGCATTTGAGCAATTACATTTTCATACAACATACCTTCATTTAATGAAAGTTTCCCATTCATAATAGATTTATATAACTGTGCATTTGCAATTTCATTTTCACTAAATGCAAGACTAACCAAAAGACCTGTATCGCCCATATAACATTTAACGCTAGATTCATTTTTGTTTAATGCAAAACCTACACAAGGATCATTACATTTATAACAAAGATTACAAATCATAGAATCATCAAGCCAGAATAAAGGTTCGTCGTATTTGTCAAAGGTCGCATTCTTATCAACTTCACTTAGCACAATTTTCTTTTCGTGAGTTGAAAGATATGCTGGAATATTTTCAAAAATTGCAGAAACTTTGGAATTGTATCTTTTTGCAGATTTTTTTATATCATTTCTGTAAAGTTCCAAAATATCTCGTTTTTCAATATCACTTTTTTCAAAATCTAAAGCATTTTCTAAATAGGCAACAACGCTTTGGGGCATTCCTCCAACAAGCATATATTCTCTAAAAATGTGCATTGCTTTTGCATGAAGACTTTGCTCCAAAGGAACTTTATTTTTGTAGCATTCATAAATATAATCCAAAAGAAGTTCTTCGTTTTTTGCAATAAGAAATTCTTCAAAATCGATTGGATACATTTTTAACATTCGTTCTTCTGAAGGAATTGTAATATTTTGAACATTTTCCTTTATGGAAATAAGAGAGCCTGTTTCAATAATGTCGAACCTTCCGTCTTGAACTAAATATTTTACTGCTTCTCTTGCACGAGGAAATTTTTGAATTTCATCAAAAATAATTACAGATTTTCTATTATAAAGTTTAGTATTGTATTCAAGGGAAATTGTCTGAAAAAACAAATCTAAATTATGTAGATTATCAAAATTGTCTTTGATTTTTTTTGAAACATTATTAAAATCTATTAAAACAAAGGAGTCATATTCATTTTGAGCAAATTTCTTTGCAATTGTAGATTTTCCAATACGTCTTGCACCTTCTAAAAATAAGGCTTTTGTACCATTGGTTTCTTCTTTCCATTTGAGCAATTTTTGATAAATTTTTCTTTTGATTTCCATAATCATATTTTACAAAAAAAATTCGAGAAATCAATAGTACGCAGAGTAATTTTCTTAAAAATCGCCAATAGTACGCAGAGTACAAATTAATAAAATTGTTAATAGTACGCAAAGTAAAATCATATTTTTTTACATGCGTTTGCCCAGTTTCAAAGTAACGTAAAGGATTTGTGCTTTGAATTCAATCAAAATAATCAGGGCTGTCCCCATAGTTCCATAATGAGTTTTTCCCATAATGTGGGCGGTTTTCAAACCCATTCCACTTCCACCACCGGTAACTACACAAACTTCTTTCATATTTCCTACCATCTGGTTCTTAATGGTTTATTAAATTTTCCCTGTTTTCTTAAGCCAGGCTACTTCATCACAAACTGTTTCTTCAAAGCCGCGTGGATTAAAATCAAGTTCATTGCGGGCTTTTGAATAATCAAAAACATTGTTTCGGGCAAGATTCCATACGCTAAAACTTGTAAGCATAGGTTTTTTGCCAGTTTTCTTTGCTTTTTTTCCATTCTATTTGCCATAAAATATGCCATTTTTATTGGAATGAAGAAACAATCTTTTTGCAGTGAGACTGTTCCACTAAAATTTTTACAAAATTTCTGAATGTAACAGGCTCATTTCCAAGAATATAGCATTCACCCTGTCGACCTTTTTCCGATGCAGCAATAAGTCCATCAGCAAGATCACGAACATCGCAAAGATTGAATGAACCGTCAATTCCAGCGGGCATTTTACCCTGAATAATCTCAATTACAGTTTTTGAAGTTTCACTTACAGAAAAATCTTCAGGCCCCATAATTCCAGTAGGATGAACAACAGTTACATTCAAACCTTCAGCTGCAGCATCAAGAACTTTCTGAGTTGCCAGAGCCTTGTTGCTGTTTTGTTAATGTCGATTTTTTAAAAGAAAAAAGGGCTGACCAAAAAAGTTCGTTGTGTAGCGTCATTCCGAACTCGTTTCGGAATCTATGCACTGTATATAGCGTA
>CAMGTC010000333.1 GCA_946061765.1 uncultured Treponema sp. | reverse complement strand
TCCTTAAATTCTAAACATTTATATTCCAATCATATAAACATTTACCTAACTCTCAATATTCTAAACGTCAAAAAAAACGACAAAAAAAAAGAGTTAGAAAAAATCTAACTCTTACATTTATATAGAAAAGTGGGGAGTTGAGGATTCGAACCTCAGAAGGCGAAAGCCAACAGATTTACAGTCTGTCCTATTTGACCACTCTAGAAACTCCCCAGAAGCTGCCTGTAGGATTTGGACCCACGACCCCGAGATTACAAATCACGTGCTCTACCAGCTGAGCTAAGGCAGCAATTAGGTATCTTCAAGCGAAGATGTACTTATATTATATAATCTAAAAAAAAAGGTCAATAGCTCAAATGCTAATTTTTTAAAATTTCTTTAAAAAAAGGTAAATATTTTTTTTGTATTACAGTTTTCCAAAGATATTCTTTTCTTACATTTGCACTAGCCTTTTTAATCATCTTATTTATCATGTTTTTCTTTAATTCAAAAAGTGTAAGAACCTGAGAAATTTTTGCTACTAAAGCAAGGGCTGAATTTTCTTTGTACAAAAATCCTGTCTGACCTTCTATAATTTTATTAAGACCTCCAGTTTTATGAGCAATAGGAATAGTTCCAAATACCTGAGCAATAAAATCTTCAAGTCCGCAAGGCTCAAATTCAGAAGGAAGAACAATAAAATCACAAGAAGCACTGGATAGTCTAGCAATAACTCTGTTGTAACCATTCATAAATGTTACTTTTCCAGCATAATCTTTTGTAAGTTCAATAATTGTTTTTTCAAGTTCAGGATCTCCCTGACCGGCAATTACAAATCTTACATTTTCATAAGTTGAAAGAATTGCAGGAATTGCCTGGGCTAAAAGATTAATTCCCTTTTGACTTGTAATTCTTCCGTGATAAGCAATATAAATTTCTTTTGTATAATCAGAAGAGGTTTCAAGTTTTCCGAATTTCTTAACCCCGCTTGAATCAAAATTATCTGTATTAACAATATTTTGGATAAAGAATTTACGGCATTTCAACTTACCATCTAAATCACCTTTTTCGGGATTAAATTCAAAGGGCAGATAAGAGGCATTTTTATTAAGCGGATTATAACGGTCAAAATCAAAACCATTAGTAATTCCTTTTATCTGAATATTATTTTTTGCAAAAATTGTTGAAAGTCCATCTGTCAAAAGAGAATTTTGAGGATCTGTAATTTCCAATGCATAATCTTCAGAGACTGTTGTAAGATGGGCCTGTGAATTTGCAGCAACTAAAAAAGGTTCAACAGCTTTTCCATTCATAGATTTTTCCAAAAGCTCTGTTGCAAGCCCTGTGTACCATACAGCTTCTCCTAAACTTGTAAAATTATGATGGTAGAATGGACCGGCATTATGAATTGTAACAACAGTTTTTGTAGAATTAAATTTTTTATTTTCTTTGATTATTGCAGGTAGTAAAGAAGTTGAAGCATCCTGACAGTGAATAATATCTGGAATTTCAGGTTTATTTATAAAATTTGCGTATGCAGCAACACCCTTCTGGAATAAAACATCCATGTAAAGAGCTTCTTCGTGCCCCTGACCTTTTTTATGAAGAGGATTTTTAGATTCTTCGTTTTCGGTATAGGTATAAACAGCTTCTTTTTCTGCAAAAACCGGATTATGAATAAAAACAACTTTAAAATTTTCAAAATCAGCACGGGAATAAGCAACTAAAACTTTTTTTCCACAAAGTTCTACATCACTAGTTCCTAATTTTTCGATATTATAAACATTTTCCCATGAATTACAGGCAAAAACAGGAATAAAAAGAGTTACTTTATTATGTAAATCTGAAAATTCTTTGCACAAAGAATATGTAACATTTTTTACACCACCGGCTTCTGCAAGACCGGCACATTCCATACTAACAACCCAAAGTTTCATAGTAATTATCTCCAAATTTAGCCTTAAGACAGCTCTCTACAAACCACGAGTATAATATTTTACTTGGAAAAAGTATTCAACTTAAGATAATGAATCATCTTCGAAATTTTCGTTATTCTGATTATCAAGAGGCTTTTTGTCTGCGGACTTTTCCTGAGAATTTATAAAATATTTATCCTGATTCTGGATAAATTGATTTTGCAATTGTGAATAAAGGTTAAAATCTGGTATTTTTGACTGACTTACAGCAAATACCTGAAGATCAACCTGAGGAAAATCATTATATACTTTTATAGCCCTGAATAAATCGTCCCGTCTTATACTTTCTACAAGAAATTTAGGATTTTCACGGCTTTTTTCCAGAATATAACTTGTGGCAAGCTGGGCAATTGTATCTGCAGTTCCCTGTAAATATTTTTCTAAATCTTCATTATCAGAAATCTTATTCTGGCTAAATAATTCAACTATTGCCTTTGGTGAAATTGTCAGGGAAATTGTAAATGTAAAAGAATAATTAAAATTATTTGAAGAATTATAAATTGAAGTATAAAGTTCTCCGCTAGGTAATTGGCCAGAAACAGTTTTTTCTGTGTTAAGAGGTTTTACACTAAAAGTCTTTAAGATTGCATTTGTTGGCAGTAAAAAAAGTTTTGACCAGTAAAATTGGCCGTTTACTACAGGTTCATCTTCAATTCCATTAGTTTTTGAAACAATAATTCCTATTGTATCAGGTTTAACTTTGATTTGAACCCAGCCAATATAAAAAATTGCAGAAGCCGAAAGAGAGAGAATCAAAAGACATATAAAAAATTTCTTCATTTACTAAAATCCAATATTAAACTATTATCATGATTATTCTTTATAATAAAAAGCACTTTTGAAGTTATGTC
>CAMGTC010000332.1 GCA_946061765.1 uncultured Treponema sp. | reverse complement strand
TGCAGACAGTATTCACACTTCTTCTGATGATTATATTTCTATTCTCCGGCAACTTGGGAGTGAATGTCTTGGGGCTATCCAAATTATAGATGAAGAAAAACCTTCCATAAAAACTGGCTATATCCCTCTGACTATTGAAGAAATCAAAGAACTTGCAAAAGAGGGGGCAAGCAAATCTGCTGAAATAGTTGTTAAAAGTCATCTTTCTCTGACAGGAGCCTCTGGAAAATTTGGATTGTACTATGATAATTCTGGCAAATGGTATAAAACACAAGGTTTAGCTCCAAGTACTCATATTGTAAAGCAAAGCCATGTCCGTTATAAAAATATCGTATTAAATGAACAGCTTTGTCTGTTGGCAGCTCAGAAATTGGGAATAGAGATCCCTGAAAGTTTTATTCTACAAGTGCAGGCAGGAAAGGGAAATGATGAAGACGTGCTCTTTGCCACCAGACGTTTTGATCGAGCTTTTGACAAGGATTCACGTATAATTGATGGATTAAAAACTCCATATCGTCTGCATCAAGAAGATTTTGCCCAAGCTTTAGGCATAAAATCTGCTGATAAATACGAAAAAGCAGGTCAAGGTTACTTAAAAAGAATGTTTGACCTTTTGCAGAAGCACTCATCAAATCCAATTGAAGATTCTTTAAAACTCTGGAGACGTGCCGTTTATAACTTCATAATTGGTAATACAGACAATCATATAAAGAATAGTTCGCTTATTTACAGCAAAGATTTAGCATCTATCCGCCTAGCACCATTTTATGATGTTGTATGTACAAAAATTTATGAAAGTAGTACCGATGAAATGTCGGTAAGTATAAATGGTAGACAAAACATAAATCTGATTACACGTGATGATTTAGAGCAGGAAGCAAAGCGTTGCGGGCTTGGCACTAAAGTTGCGATGAAGATTTACGATGAACTGCACAATGGTATTAAAAAAGCTATTTTAGAATCTGCAGAGGAATTGTCGCAGTCAGGATTTAAAGAAGCTCAGTCTATGGCAAAAAAGATACTTAGGTACGTAAAAAAATAACGTGTAGAGTGGCTAAAATTTGATGCTTACCGTTCTGTGTATTGCTAGAATAATATAGTTACATAAGAGGAGCTATAATTCTAAAAAATCTTCCTAAGAATCGTTTAAACCAATGAATTTTTTTATAATCATGGGGAGTCATTTCTTCACAATCTTTTAATGTATTCTGAAAATCTTTTTCAATTTGTGCAATTATAGGATTTTCATGTATTACAGTACCACATTCAAAATGATGATAGAAGCTGCGATAATCCAGATTTATTGAACCAACTGTTGCTGTTTTATTATCTGAAATAAAAGTTTTGGCATGTATAAATCCTTTTTTGTATAGATAAACCTTTATTCCATTATCCACAAGGGTTTTTAAGAAAGTCTTTCCTATATAAAAAGCAATGAAGTGATCTGGAACAGATGGAACTATAATTTTCACCTCTATTCCACGTTTTGCCGCAAATACAAGTGCTTCTTGAAAATTATTATCAAGAATAACGTAAGGAGATGTTATATGAAGATATTTTTTAGCAGAATGGACGATATACAAATAAACATTTTCAGCAATGTCTTCGTAATTGTAAGGATCATCACCATAAGGAATGGTAATGCCTGAGTAATTATATTTTTCATAAGGAATATTTAGATATCTGATATAATCTTCCTGTTCTTTTACACTTCGCTGCATATTCCAGTTTTGAAGAAACATTGTTATAAAGCCTTTTACAGCTTCACCCTGAATTTTAATAGCATTATCTTTCCAATAAGAAAAATAATTCTTTCCATAGTTGAAATATTCGTTTGCAAGATTAATCCCACCTGAATAACAGATTTTTCCATCAATTAAATATATTTTTCTATGGTCTCTGGAATTCTGTTTTGTGGTAAAAATCGGAATCATGGGATTAAAAACACAGGTTTTTATATTTTTTGATTTCAGATATTTTACATAGGTACGATCAGAGGCCATTTGAGAACCGAAGGCATCATACATAACTCTGACTTCTACGCCTTCTTTTGCTTTTTCTTCAAGAACCCCTAGAATCATATCCCAGGTTTCTTCAATTTTAAGAATAAAGGTTTCTATAAAAATAAATTCTTTTGCATTACGAAGTTCCTGTATAAAATCTGTAAGAAAATCTTCCCCGGATGGAAAGTAATCAATCTGATTATTTTCATAGGGCAGAAAATTCTGATTAATAAGATAGGTTTGCAAATCTTCAATTTGTGGGTAATTTTTTTTGATTATTTCATCAGGATGTATTTCACCAGTTAAGTCTGCTATTTGACCTTTACTTCTTTGTAATGCTTTTTTTACCCGTTTTTCACCATTGTCGTTCAGATAAAGTGAATAAAAAACAACACCAAGCAAAGGAAAAATCATTACTGGAATACACCATGCAATTTTAAATTCGTTTCTTCCTTGCTTATTGGTCAAATAAACCATAAAACTTATAGAAAGAATAAGGGAAACAATAAAATAATATTCTATGTATTTCTGTAATTTAATAATAAAAGAAATAATCAAGAATAGCTGGAGCAGAATCATTACCGCTGTAAGAATTAATCGGCTACGAATAATACTATTAAAAATTCGCTTCTCATGATTATCACGAATAATCATTGAATTTAAATCATTTTTTTTATTACTGTTAGGATTTTTCATAATCTTGCTACACTACAAGTTTACTATCTAAAGTTAAATCTTTCTAGATTGTTTTTCAGGGCTTCCGCATTATAAACAAAAATCCGATTTTTTGGCTCCCAGTCACG
>CAMGTC010000331.1 GCA_946061765.1 uncultured Treponema sp. | reverse complement strand
CGAAATTTAAGCCATCTATTTTAAACGTTTAATTATGAAAATACGATAAGAAAGAAATATGCAGGGCTTCCGCATTATAAACGCTTTTACGTAATGTTGGTGCGAAGGAGAGGGGCGTGGTTCAAAAAGGCTCTTTTTGTGGCTGCTGCGAAGCGGCAGTTCAATAGTTTCTATACCACAAAAAGCGTGTAGCGCATTATTGCG
This sequence comes from uncultured Treponema sp., assembly GCA_946061765.1. Taxonomy (GTDB): domain Bacteria; phylum Spirochaetota; class Spirochaetia; order Treponematales; family Treponemataceae; genus Treponema_D. The sequence continues at coordinate 2,626 of CAMGTC010000331.1, read as the reverse complement.
CGGTTTTGAATCACGCAACCGTGACTGGGAGCTAAAAAATCGGATATTTGTTTATAATGTGTTTGCCCTGAAGAAAGAGGCTGGCAAAAACATTCGCAAGACGGAAACGGAAGTTTCCTTGCCGACTTGCAAATGTAGCAAGGCCCTGACTGCCGTCAGGCAGGCGGTAGCGGTTTTGACAGTCGCTTTCTGAATGGCAGTCTTTTCATAATACAAATGCCATTATAAAAATCAATTTTATGCATTACCAATATGTCCGGTCAAGGGACACTTCGTTCAAGGCCTTGACTCGCTCGTTTTCAGGGGTGATATTAACCCCTGAATTAAAACTCGAAATTCGAACTAATAAGTTCAAATATGACATAATTATGTAATCTTAAGCGTATTTTTGATATTGAAAAAACAAAGTCACAACTATAAATGAGGAAGATTCATAAATAAATGAACAAATGGAGGATATATGAAAAAATTTACTGGATTTTACAAAGGAATCAATCTTGGAGGATGGATTTCCCAGTGCAAAGAATATACAAAAGAGCATTATCAGACATTTATACAAAAAGAAGACTTTTTAAAAATCAAGGAACTAGGCTTTGATCACGTAAGACTCCCTCTTGATTACAATGTAATAATGACCGATGACGGAAAATTCATAGAAGAAGGATTTACCTACATTGATAATGGAATTAACTGGGCACAGGAAGCAGGAATAAAAGTAATATTAGATTTACACAAAACTATTGGATACATGTTTGATACAAACGCCGTACCAAATCCAGATGAATTTTTTGTAAACCCAAAATTGCAAGATATTTTTGTAGAAATTTGGGATAAACTTTCAAATAAATATAAAGATAAGACAGATTTTCTGGCCTTTGAATTATTAAATGAAGTTGTAAATCCAGATTACGAAAAAGAATGGAATGAAATTGCAACAAAAGCCTTTAATACAATCCGAAAAAACACAAAAGATGCATGGATAGTAGTTGGCGGCGTAAATTACAACAGTGTTTCAGCCGTACCAGGCATTAAAGTTCCATTTGACGAAAAAACAGTATTATCATTCCACTGTTATGAACCAATGGTATTTACCCATCAAAAAGCATATTGGGTCAGAGAAATGCCGGCAGATTACGATGTAACATACCCAGGCCCTGATATTGATTACCTAAGAAAAAAGAGTTTACCAATACCACAGGCAAGATATGGGGCAATATTCGATCCTTCAATGGATAAACTACAAATGGATGAAAATTTCTTTATAAATCTCTTTAAACCTGCAATCGACACAGCAAAAAAATTAGAGTTACCATTATATTGCGGCGAATACGGAGTAATCGATAAGGCAGATCCAGAATCTACAGCAAGGTGGTTCCAGGATATTCACAAAGCTTTAAACAAATATCAAATTAGCAGTGCAATCTGGAGCTACAAAGAAATGGATTTTGGCCTAATCGGAAATCACTACGATACCATCCGCGAAAAAATCTGCAATGGCCTAATAGAAGAATAATTTTTTTCATGGCCCAAACCCCACAAGACTCGCATGTCAGGGCTTGCCTACGGCCGGTGCTTCGCACTTGCAAGAAAGTAAAATAAAAGTCTGGAACTTTTATTTTACTTTCTTTTCCCCTTCCATTCTCGGGGCGGCGGGGAATTTACAATTGCAGATTAAACTCAAGAAATGTGAGTAGAGAGAATTTCCATAAAGGCTTCATAACCAACAAGACCATAAAACAAAACCTAATTTAAAGGAAACGGAAGGTAAATATAGCTGCCACCTGTAATGTATCGGGTAAAACTAAAATGATGCGCAGTTACAGCTCACTTTTTAACTCTTTTCCTATTAGAGCACCTGTAATCGCCGCGGTTGCTTTACAACTGCTTACTTAGTTTTCTTCCTTCGTCAGAAAACTAACCGCGTCGCTTCTCTTAATATAAATCAAACTGCTCTTTAGCGGCCTTAACACAAAAGCAAAAATATCACACGGCCCATAATAGAAGTTAAAAAAAAGGCCAGCAGCGGTCGGATAAATCCGACACCTGCGATTTATCGGATAAAGCTAAAATAATGCCCTGCCGGACATTATTTTTTAACGCTTTTCCGATTAGAGCACCTACTTTCCCGCAGCAGAGCAGCCTCTGCTCTTTAGCGGCATTTAATTTACCATTGCAGATTAAATTTACGAAATGTCAGTTTAATAAAAAATGCCAGCAGCTTCCTACTTTCCCGCTAAAGAGCAGTATCATCGGCGTAAGAGAGCTTGACTTCCGTGTTCGGAATGGGAACGGGTATTTCCTCTCCACTATGGCCACTGGCAATTAATAACAATTTTAATACAAAGCTGATGTTAGTTCAACTTAATGAAGCACATCAGACAGGACGGAACAATTATATGAATCACATGCTTTTTTAAGCTTTCGTGATAAAAATGAAAGTAAAAATATGGTCAAGCCTCACGACTTATTAGTACTGCTCGACTGAACGCCTCACAACGCTTACATCTGCAGCCTATCAACCTGATAGTGTCTCAGGAGTCTTCAGGGGACTTAAAGCCCCAGGGAAGTCTAATCTTGAGGTGGGCTTCCCGCTTAGATGCTTTCAGCGGTTATCCCTTCCGAACTT
>CAMGTC010000330.1 GCA_946061765.1 uncultured Treponema sp. | reverse complement strand
CTTGTAAACTGTGGATAAACATTACCAGGAAGAAGCTGACTAAGTTTTTTAACTGCATCTACAGATTTTTCAAAAGAGTTTTGAGGACAATTAGTATGAATTTTTTGATACACAGAAGATGAAAAGGCATCGATATCAATTGCAATCATAACTTTTTCCCAGCCATTATTTCTTGGAGGACAGGAATCTACTATTTCTTTTAAGTGATTACAAAAATCATCATTAATAAAAATTCCATTACTTTCTAAAAATACCGAAAGCCCCTTATAAGAGAGAATTTTTTCAATCATTTTTAGTAATTGAGGATGAGTAAAAGCATCTCCAAAAGCCGAAAGACTTATAACTGCCTGCTGGCTGTATTCATTAATTTTGTCGATTAATGTAGAAAAATCTTCAAAATTCATTAAATTAAATTTTGCACTTTGATTGATTGAATAATTTACAGGGGGATTTTTATATTTTTCTTCGAATGCAAGTTTATAGGGTGAATAAATATCTTCTGAAGTAATAGCATCTGAAATCTGAAGATTATAAAAGGCTGGTAAAGTTTTTAATACTTTAGGACAATTTGCAGCAAGACGAGATAAATCATCAATATTTTGTTCTATATTTGCTTTACATTCATCAAATAAAGCTTTACAGGCAAAAAATGATTCTTTTTTACTACAATCAAACTTAAGACGTAAAAGTCTCCAGTCTTCATCTGCCATTAAAGTTTCTACTTCAAAGGAATTTATATCAGTCTTTATTAAATTAAAAATAGATTCATTATTTACACTTTCATGTCCAAGTTCCTTCTGACTTGTTTTTGATAATTCATATAAAATATTTATAGTACCAGAATGTATAATTTCTGGAGCAAAACCATAAGGATAGCCATCAGCAAAAGTGTATTCTGATTTATACTCAGTGTGAAAATCAAGTAATTTTCTGGTAATTTCAAGATTCAAAAAAGGACAATCATCAAAAGAGAAAATAACAGTATCTGCATCATGTTTTTTACAGACCTGACTCATTTCTTCAAGTAATTGGTTAAGTGACTGGGCTTTTATAGACTCCACAGGAAAATTAAGATTTTTAGCCCATTCAAGAGTCATTTGTAGAGCGGACTTATTATTAAAAACTTTTTCGTTTTTATATGCAGAATTCTCATTATCAAATAAAATAACTATAGTTTTCATCTTTTTATTTATCGGCAATCGGTTGAACAAGTTAATTGAATTAAGTAAATTATTTTTATGCAGTCACAATTTTCACCTCAAAATCAGATTTTTACTGTTTCACAAATAACTGGAATTATAAAAGAAATTTTAGAAACTTCTTTTGCAAAGATTAAAATTGAAGGTGAAATTTCAAACTGGAAGCCAAGTTCCTCTGGCCACATTTATTTCACTTTAAAAGATGCAAATTCTCAAATCTCCGCTGTAATGTTTAGAAGTTCAGCCTACTCTCTTACTTTCCAGCCAAAAGACGGTGATAAAGTTACCTGCACTGGCTCAATAACAGTTTATGCACAAAGAGGAAATTATCAGATAATTGTAAGTAAAATTGAACAGATGGGCAGCGGAAATATACTTCAGATGCTTGAAGAAAGAAAAAAAAGACTTGCTGCACAGGGGTTATTTGACGAAGAAAATAAAAAAAGCCTTCCTAAATTACCTAAAAAAGTTGGAATAATTACAAGTCCTACAGGAGCCGCCTTAAGAGATATTTTGCAAATCATCAAAAGACGTAATCCTCACGTTGATATTATTATTTTACCTGCAATTGTTCAGGGAAATGAAGCTGCTCCTACTTTGGTAAAAATGCTGGAAATTGCAAATTTTTATAAAGTCTGCGATCTTCTGATTATTGGCCGAGGCGGCGGTTCTCTAGAAGATTTACTTCCTTTTAGTGATGAAGCTGTGGTAAAAGCCGTAGCAAATTCTGAAATTCCTGTAATTTCGGCTGTTGGTCATCAAATTGACTGGGCCTTGTGCGATTACGCTGCAGATCAAAGAGCGGCAACACCTTCGGCTGCAGCAGAATTAGCTGTTCCCCTTTATTCAGATTTAAGTCAATCAATCCAGCACTATAAGGATGATATTTGCAGTCTTATGAATTATAAAATCGAAAGAGCCAGATATCTGATTAAATCTTTTGATCAGGAAAATCTACTTATCCAATTTAGAAATATAGAACAACCACTTTCTATGAGATTTGAAAAAGCAAAAGAGGATTTGTATAAAATTCTTATGGATAAAATAAAAGAGTTAAAAAATAAAATTCAAAACAACATAACAATTTTAGAAAACGCCAGTCCTCAGACTATTTTGGACAGGGGATATTCAATGGTTACTGATGAAAATAATAATATTATCAGAGATTCTAAGCAAATCTCAAAAGATGATAAAATAATCATAAGACCTGCTAAAGGAAAAATTATAAGCAAGGTAATAGAAAACTAATATAAAACAGGAGTTATTAATGGCAGATAATTTTGAAGCAAATTTAAATAAACTTGAAGAACTTACATCAGATATAAAAAGAAGTGATATTTCCATAGAAGATGCCTTAAAAGATTTTGAAGAAGGTATAAAACTTGCAAGAGGAATGGAAAAACAACTCAACGATATTGAAGGAAAAATTCAGATTTTAATGAATCAACCTGTAGAATTAAATAAAGACATTCCTCTTCAAACTGAAAAGTTTACTGGTGTTGATGAAGAAACTGGATCTGCAGGTATGCCTATTGAAGGAACCCGCCAATGAGTTTAGACAACCCTGTTCGCACCTTAAATCCTGAAGTTGCCCGCAAAATAGCAGCAGGTGAAGTTATTGACAGGCCTAATGCAATTGTCCGGGAATTAATGGATAACGCAGTGGATTCCGGG
>CAMGTC010000329.1 GCA_946061765.1 uncultured Treponema sp. | reverse complement strand
TAATTATAAAGTAAATGGAAACTGGGCTTTAGATGCAGCAAAGAATGTAGATTCTGTTGGAAAGCCTTCAGATTGTGTTTCTTGTGGTGCTTGTATGGGCCATTGTCCTCAAAGTATAAAAATTCCTGATATAATGGGTGAATTAGCTAATCTGTTAAAATAAATACGTCCGGTCAAGGAACGCTTCGCTCAAGGCCTTGACTCGCTCGTTTTCAGGGGTTATATTAACCCCCGAATTAAAATTCGAAATTCGAACTAAATAAATATTTAAAGAAGAAAAACGCTTGTTTATTTAATTTTCTCTACAAAATTGCAATATTTTTCTACCTCTTTTGCATACATATCAATTCCTGATTTCCAGAAATCTTTATTAGTGATATCAAAACCAGCTTTTTTACAGAGGTCTTCACAAGATTGATTTCCTGTCAAACTTAATAATTCTTCGTAAGTTTTTGCAAATTCCGGACCTTCCTTTTTTGCCCGCTGAAAAAGTCCTGCTGCAAATAACTGTCCAAAGGCGTAAGGAAAATTATAAAAGTCCAAAGAGGTTATGTAGTAATGGCTTTTTACAGCCCACATATAATCATGGCGTTCTGTATAATTACTGTTATCTTCATTTCTTTCATCATTCAAACCATTTCCATAAGATTTTTCCTGGGCTTCCTGCATAAGGCGGCAAAAATCATCTGCGGTAAGTTCCGAACTTTTTCTGGCCTGGAAAACTGATTCTTCAAAATAGTAACGGCAAAGAATATCTACTAAGACCTGACTTGTATCTGTTAAATCCAAATCCAGAATCCTCATTTGATCAAAATCCTGACTGTTAGCAATCATATCCTGTTTTACGATTGTTTCTGCAAAAGTAGAGGCTGTTTCGGCTAAAGTCATTGGATAATTAAAAAATACAGGAGCCTTATCTTTCATGCAAGAAAAATGAAATGCGTGACCTAATTCATGGGAGAGAGTAATAATATCAGAGAAAGTTCCTGTAAAGTTTGAAAGAATTCTGCTTTGATGTCCTTTTGGAAAATCTTCGTCATAAGCTCCACCAACTTTTCCTGGTCTTACCTGAGCATCAATCCATTCATTTTCCATGGCATTTTTTGCAAAGTCACCCATATTTTTACTAAAAGAGTAATATTCTTTAAGAACATAATCGCATGCTTCCTTAAAAGTCCATTTTTTTGAAATCAAAGACTCTTTAGAATCTGTATTACCTAAAGCTTTTGGTTCTGAGATTGGGGCAAATAAATCATAAAAAGCTATACCAGGGTGTTCTTTAGTTCCCGCACTTTTGCTTACGGTTGAATTTGAAGCTCTAAGAAGGGCAGCTTTTGCCTGTAAATATTTTCTCCATATTGGCAGAGAATCTTCTATTGCGCCAATTAAAGCATCCAGAGTTTTTTTAGAAAGACGGGAGTTAAAAAGAGCATTGTCAATTCCTTCTTTCCATCCTCGATTTTCGTTTAAGGTGATTTTTTCTCCCTTAAGATTATTCAAAGCAGCAGCAAAGGCAATTCTGTTTTGTGTTAAAAGAGCAATTTCTTTTTCCCAGGAAGATTTTCGGAGTTCAGGATCGGCTTCGTTTGCATCATTACGCAATTCATTGAAAGTTTTTCCATTTTCATCCTGAAGATTACTGATGATTTGTTCCTGTAATAACGACCAGGCATTTGCACCTGTGTGCGACATTTTTGAAGCTAATTCTTCTTCTTTTGCAGACATCTGATGATTTTTTTCTTCGATGATTTCATTCAAAACATATTCATATTCTTTTTTTTCTGGATATTTTTTATAAAATTCTTCCAGAGAGTTTTTATTTTCTGCCAGAATTGAAGAAAATCGGATGGACAATTGAATACTTTGACTTTCATACTTTTCCATCAAATTTAAATTATTCATATAAACTTGATTTGTTGTATCAGTTGAATAAATTATGTAAGCATAAGCAGATAAGGTTTTAAAAAGAAAAACTTCTTTATTCAGTAGATTAATGTAATTGTTAAGCCACTGAGAAAAATCATTTTTATCTGCATTTAAAAGTTCATGAATTTCCGAAAAAGTTTTTTCTAATTCAGCCAGATCATTTTTATATTCATTTGAATTCAAAGAAGGATATAAGGAATTTAAATTCCATCTAGGTATAATATTTTCACTCATAAAGGTTAATATAATAATTTTTGAGGAAGAAAAGTATTTAAAAATGAAATAGTAAGACGATTAAAAGCGGCGTAAAGGGCAATCAGATAGTCGTATTTTTGGGCAAAGTTCACTTACTCCGTTTGAAGCAAAATAATCAGAAAGTAAATCTTTTGTAACTCTTGCCTGTGGACCAATACAAATTTCTTCAAATAAATCGCTGTATTGTATTCCAAGTTTTTTGCAGACATTTTTTAGATTTAGAATGTAATATTTCTTGATATTTGTTTCTTCTACGTAAAAATGAGGCTGTCCCAGATATTCATTAACATTGTAGGGTAAAGAAACAAGTCTGTATTCCTTTTCGCTTATAAAAGAAGGATGTTTAAAAAGTGGGGAAGAACTTATCAATTTATTGAAAATTTCATTAATTTCCTGGCTTGAATAATTTTTTGAATTATTTACCAGGTTTGCAAGTTCTTTTACAATTTCCAAATTATCACAAGATTTAGAATAATTGACTTTGCATAGGGGGGCATGGCCGGCTTCTCCAATTTTAGACAGAAGTTCTTTATTGAATGCAATACAAACTCCCATTCCGTTTTTAGCATAACGAGCCCATTGGGCTGCATCATCTGAATATTCACTAAAACAGGCAGCATAACTTGATAATTTATCGAAGTCCTTTAAGTTTTCAGCAAAAATTTTTTCCATCTTGGAATAATCGCCGGCATTAATTTG
>CAMGTC010000328.1 GCA_946061765.1 uncultured Treponema sp. | reverse complement strand
CATCAGGCTCAATAAGTCCTTCTTTTTTCCATAGTGTATATCCTTGTAAAAGCCAATTAAGAATACCAGAGTTTTCAGCCAGCAGCTTTTCTGAAGATAACAGATATTCTGATTTATTTAATATAATTTATTACTCACCTTTATATATAAAAGACCATAAACTTGAAACTTTTGCTGGTGGTATTGATGTTTTATTTAAGTCAATGTCTACATCTTCATTAATAGAAGAAGATATTACAAACTATCAAAATCCACGTTTGGATATCGATTATTCAAAAACTTATAAATTAGATAAGATTACAGCACACGAAATTCTTGACAATGAACGGCTTATATCTTTTCTTTCAAAACTCAATGATATTGATCAGAATCAGTTTCAAATAGGAATAACATTACCAGAAAAAATATTGTGTAGTCCCGATTATAATCAATATTTTAAATTCAAAGCTGAATGTAAGAATGAACAATTGATAAAAGTTTTAGATGATATAAAGTCAAAGATTTGTAAAACAACAGATAAAGAAATTTTTATTGTAAATTTTCTTTTCTTAATGCTATGTAATTTTGCTACAACTCATTTATTAAGTGAACGAGTTGGAATTGAACAAGATATCATTGAAGAATTATTATTGAATATAAATACTGGTTATTCGAAGGAATCTGTAACAGTTTACGATACTCTTTATAATATTTTTAACGAATTGGCTTTTCCTTCTAAAAAAACAGGAAAACTAGAAGGGACGATTGACAACTCGAAAGCAAGAATTCGTTTGCAGTTAATTAGTTTTTTACAAGCCCTTGATAATCACTTCTTTAGTTCGCAGTATCTTGTTTTTGATTTAAAAAAGGATTATGAGAATATCCAAGTTTTCTATGATTTATACAAAAGAATCGAAGGAACAACAGGATTCTGTTCATTTGACAAATATCCACATATATCTGCTGGAGAAGAATCTGAATTACTTTTATATGCACGAATCCTGGACGGAATAAAACAATTTAAAGAAGATTCTATAAATAAAAGTGTTTTATTGTTTTTGGACGAAACAGAAATTACGCTTCATCCAAAACTTCAGCAACATTTAATTAAAAACCTTATTTACTTTTTAAACTTTTTTTATAAGGAACATGGATATAGATTTCATATTATATTTGCAACGCATTCTCCTATTATTTTGTCTGATGTTCCGAATGATAATGTCGTTTTCTTAAAAAAAATCGAAGATTCTAGATATTCAGAAGTAATTGAAAACCATAAACAAACTTTTGATTCAAATATTTATCAGTTATTTAACGATTCATTTTTCCTAGAAACAATACCAATTGGAGACTATGCTAGAAAGCTTATTAATTCTGCGATTAATGATATTAACGAATGTTATGATGATCCAAGTAAAGAAGTATCTGAACAAACAGAATTAATTGTAAATATGATTGGGGATTCTGTATTCAAAAATATATTAAAAGAGAGAATGCAAAAATGATACCAATCGTAATAACAGATAACACAATTATAAAAAAATATGCTAAGGATGTGATAAAATTTATCGTACAGCATAAAAGAAATGGTACTAAACTATTAAAAGAAATTTCTCAAACAATTTTAGAAATATCAGATCATAAAATTTCTTTTTTTAATTTATTAACAATGAATATTAATGAACTAAAAAAGGAAATAAAACCTTTGTATGATAAATATAAAACAGAGCCACAGGTTCTGCTTATTTTATAAGAAAAGACATACTATTAAAAAAAACGAATAAGCCTTCTGAAGAGAAAAAGGAATTGATACATCTTCGATGAATAACTTTTGACATTCTTAAAGATATTTATGACAGTTTTTTTTATAAAAATGGATTATCTTTTATGGAAACCTTGGGAATAACGGTATGTCCTTATTGCAATAGAAATTATATCTATAATACAAAAAGCCTTCGTACATCAGAATTTGATCATTTTTTTCCAAAAGAAAAATATCCAATTCTTGCATTATGTTTTTATAATTTAATACCTAGTTGTAAAACATGTAACCATATAAAATCAGATGAAATTTATGATGAATTATTAAATCCTTACGATAATAAACTGGAATATGATACATTTTTATTTAGTGCAAAACCTGTTGAATATGCAAAGTTTAAATTAGAATTAAAAGCCAAAGATAAAAATTTTGCTGGGTCTGCAAAAGTGTTAAATGAAAAATTGCAATTAAAAGATTTATATGACTATCATTCTTATATACCTAATGAATTATATATGAAATCTGTATTATTAAATGAATCATATTTATCTCAATTGAAAACAGATTTACAAAATCTTGGACTTACTAATAGTGCAGATATCAAAAGACTGATTTTAGGAAATTATGGAGATGACACAGATTTATTAAAGAAAACACTTTCAAAAGCAACAAAGGATTGTGCTATTCAATTTGGATTATTACAACGAATTTAATAGCCAGCATTTTAGACCGTACTTGCCCACCTGCAATCTACCGGGTTTTAGGGGCTGTGCCCCTAGGAGAAGGGGTAGCGGACAAGCCAACAAAGCGGAGAGAATCGGCACTGCTTGCAGGGGCGATTCGTGGAGCGACTTGGCTTGGGAGCGAGGGGAAGACCTTCCCCTCATTTTCTCCAAAAGTAAAATAACAATCCTCCTTATTTTACTTTCCGGCTTAAAAGTAAAATAAGAACTAGCCTTATTTTACTTTCAGCGGTATAATGGAGCTGTCTGTAGGAAAAATGAAGATAAAAGAGTTTAATTCTGGTGTTTGGGAACAATTGTAGATGCAGTTTTTGTTCCACCTGCAGCAGATAAGCTTTCTGATTTACTGTCAGATTTTGAAAAGTTTTTGAATAATGAAGAAATAAATGTTCCAAATCTCAT
>CAMGTC010000327.1 GCA_946061765.1 uncultured Treponema sp. | reverse complement strand
GAACAAGTCATATTAATGGAAATACCAGCTACAGGAATTTTTATTGGAAAAGTAAAACTTACTCCTATGCTTCCATTAAGAGATAATGATACAGTCGAAGAAAACTCCATGTTATCTATATCATCTGCACCGAATGGATTGCAGACAGGTAAGCCATTAACAAGACCTTCCGTTAATGGACCTATAATAGGCTGGTCACCAAAAAGTCCCAGATCAAAATTAACATCTTCTGCAGTCTTAAGCGATGTCTCTTCTGTGTCATTTACACCCCATGACGGAAGCAAAATATCATCTGCCTGTACAAACGAATTTCCTGTATTATAACATACAGCAATTGCTCCATCCTTCTGTATAAGTTTATCTGAAAGACCGTCTCCATTAATATCTAAATACATAGCCTCTGATGTATTTGATGAGACACTATAGCTTAGACCTGTTCCTAAATTTACTCCAGTTGAAAGAGATTCTCCTCTGGTTGAAGATTTCCCCACATTAACATTGGCAGCACTACTTTTTAATGACGACTCATTCAGGCATCCGCTATTAACAGTAACTAAATCAGATGATGAAAATTCTTCACCTTTATTTAAATAGACCGAAGAACCATTAAAATAATCTGGCAGGCCGTCACCATTAATATCAATAAATCCAGTATCTACATAAGAGCTTCCCTCTGAAAATGTCATTCCAGCGCCACCACTTACAGAAGGTGATGGGGTAACATTTATTACTTTTCCATTCCGCGATAGTGTTGTCGTGACAGATCCATTAGGCGATATAGAAGCACCCTTAGTTTCTGTAGTAGATGAAGTAGAGTTTATTTTTACGCCAGAAATATTGTAACTGCTTCCATAAGCTATTCCATCTTCTGACTTTAGACCAGGAATAACCTTTATTCCAGAGCCTGTTTCCTGAATTATGTCCGGGATTGAATCGCCGTTTATATCCATAACAGTCTGGGTCAGTTTACCGTTGCTTGTGTTGGTGCCCGTATTGCCACTGATGCCACCCAAATGCTGCTGATTTATTTCTTGAAGTTTTCCTAGTAATTCATCCCCATTTTTAAGTATAGAAATCTTTGGTATTGCAAGCTCTGCATTAGCTCCAAAAGTAGTGTCATTTCCTTCATTTCTCGCCATGCGTACATTAGGAAAGACAAAGCTGGAAGATTTTGAATCAGAACTTTTAATGCCTTCTATATTATAAAATGTATTTCCACCAATTCTGCTTGCATGTATGTAATCACCCTGTATAAAAGGAAAATAGTATTGAGTAACCATTATATAGTTACCTTCTTCATCTTCTTCCCTCAGACTGCTCATGCTGACTTGACCAATAAGTGAATTCTCTACATCATTTTTATTTGTAGCATATTCTTTTTTAACAGGATAAATCTCAGAATCAGAAACTACTGTATTAAAAACAGGAAGATAGAATGGCTGTTCTTCATTTGTTCCTTTTTTTGAAACCGCGGCTTCTGCATCCATTTCTTTTAACTTTTCTTTGTTATAATCGTATTTTGTATGATCTTTTGTTGCAAAAATTGATTCAATATTTTTACCATTAAAGGCAGTTTTGCCGTTTATCCATATACCAAAGAACCAGTTTGAATTTCCAGCAAAAAGTTTTTCTTGTCGCTCAACTTGTATAACAACATCTTCATCTTCGTTTGTTTCTTCATACAAAACTTTTTCGTCTGAATGTGTTATGCCGTTCCAAGCACTTGAAGAATCCCATGATATTTGTCCAGGAGAATATTTTTCTTCTGTAATTGAAATTGCACCTGATACAATTCTTCGGCTGGTAAATTTTGAATTATTATCAAGTTTATACAAACCATTTTCATCAAATTGTACAAAAACTTGAACAGAACAATATTTGCCAAATCCATGATTATTACATTTTTCAATGATTATATTTTCCGCTTCTTTTCTTGTATTATCCGAATCTTCCGTTATATCTCCTTCATATTCTTTTTTAATATTGTATTCATCATTATCTGACTTTGTATAATATGGGAAGTCATTTTCTGTTATCTTCTTAAATTTTACATCAGCAAGGATACAAGAAGCATCAATAAGATTCTGACCGACTAGATTCTGTTTTTTTGTATATACAGTAATCTCTTTAGGCTCTTCCTCTTCTGTAATTTCTTTTACATTCTTTTCATAAACAAGTTCAAGAAATCTTTTCTGCTGATTCTCACTCATTCCAAAAGTTTCTAGGCATTCATAGGCATCATCTTCAAGCTTTTCATTCCAATTCCAATATGAATCATTAATCGACTCATAATCAATGGAATACTCGTCAACAATAGATTGCAACTCTGCTTTTGTAATATTAACAGCTTTTTGTTTATAGTTTGTAAATTCGTATATTAATTTTTCATTATCCAGCGTATGAGTAAGAGTTACAATAAATATTTTTTCATCTTCATTTTCACCATCTTTATTTTCAAACTGAACTGCATAATCTATTTGCTCAACACCGTCAAAGAAAACCTTGCTGTTTTTCTTTGAAACAGACAGAAGTTTACCATCATAATCAGCAAGGATTAAAACGTCACCATTTTGTATTTGAGTACCAGTTATATCAGAACCTCTTCTGGCACTTACTGAAGTTACTTCAGATTTATGTTCATAGATGATTCCATTTTTATCGTATCCTGCATCAATATCAAAAAGTCTGTAATTATTCCAAGCCTCAATTAAAACCTCTTTTTGTCCCAAAGTATTATAAAGCAAGTCAAAAAGCTTAATGTTATTGTTATCACGAATGATATAAATTTTATTCGTCAGATCATGGATAAAACAGGCTGCAAAACGCTCATATATTTCCTTCTCAGTTATTTCGTCTTTAGAATCATCCTCAAAAAATCTTTTGTTGATTATTGCGCTTGTTTTAGAAGAAAAACTT
>CAMGTC010000326.1 GCA_946061765.1 uncultured Treponema sp. | reverse complement strand
ACCGTGACTGGGAGCCAAAAAATCGGATTTTTGTTTATAATGCGTTTGCCCTGAATAGTGCCATCTGCACTATTAATTTTATACCTTCTTTATTTTATTTTCCATGCATTGAGTTTTTTATCAATAGATAGAACAAGACAGTCAATTTTTTTATCGCTGTTTAAATCGGCAAATACTGGACTTCCATACCCTGTAATTGGGAAAGAGCTTAAGAATTCAAGATCTTTATTAAAGCCATAAATTGTATTTGATTCTCCGCAAATAAAGATTTCTTCTTTTTTATCTTTATCATAATCAAGAATAGTTATATATCCTGTTTTTGCAGATAAATGAGGAATTTTTACTTTTGTTACATTTCCATCAGGAGAAACAGTAAAAATTGTTCCATCTTGAGAAAGTGCAATTATCTGACCATTTGCAGCTTTTACGTTCAAATAAAATACACCTTCAAGAGTAATTGGGAAATCCTTTAAAATTTGACCTTTCAAATCCCAGATAGTTAAAACCCCGGCCTGAGTTATAAAAGCAAGGTAAGTTTGATGATTTGCCTCAAAGAAACAAGGACTTCCATAAGCAATTCCATCAACAGGAAGAATAATATCGTCCTGAGCAGAAAGCTTTTGAGTCATAAGATGAATTCCACCCAAAAATCCTTTTTCGTAGAAGGCAATTTTATCTTTATAAACCGAAGGAGCAGACTTAATCTGATCAAACATATCTAATTCCTGACTAGAAATACTTGCCTGAGAATTTACGTAAATCAAAGAATTATTCTGACTGACTAAAATTAAATCTTCGCCGTTTACAACTGGCTGACAAGAAGGATTTTCTCCAGTTATGATTGGGAATATTCCTACATTTTCTAAATCAGCATCCATTAAAAATACATTTCCGTCTTTTGTAACTGCCCAGAGTAAACCGCCGGTTTTCTTTACAGTTGCCGAAGAAGCAGAAAGAATCCAGGCCAAACCATCAATTTTTCTCTCTGAAATTTTAAAACTGACAGTATTAAGTGCTTTTACATGCCCAGATTTTTCCTGCCAGAAAACTGTAGATTTTTCATCATTTGATTTATATAAAACCGGAATAGAATTATCTTGAAGTTCCAGAGGGAAACCTTCCACCCTTTGAGTATCAGAAGATTCACAGTAAACTGAATTTAAAGTAATAGAAATTGCATTATTTTTAGTAGAAACATCAATTTTTCCAATATTGTAAAGTTGAAGAATTTTACTAAATACAGAATTTCCCTTAACAAAGAATGGAATACTTCTTTCAAGGTTGTAATAAAGACTTATAGAAGAAGCTACAGCCTGATTATTTGTTACCGAATTCCAGGTTTGATTTTTGCTTAATTTTGCCCCATTTTTAATAGCCGCATTCATCGAAGCAAGATTTTCTGGAGATTGAGAAAAGTAAATATAACCATCTTTTACCATATAATAAGGCTTTGGAAGATTTACACCAAAAGCCTCTAAAACAGATCTAAAGAATGAAGGAAACTCAATTCTTGGTAATCTTATTCCGTCAAGTAAAAGACTGTTGTCGGTTTTTAAAACAATTGAAGATAAAATAGATTCAAATATAAACTGTCGTTTCTTTTCATCTGCAATTTTAAGGGCAAATACAGGATCTGGTTTTCCTTCCAGACCTAAAACTGCATACTCATCCGAAGTCCATGAGAATAAAATATTGTCCAGGGAGTCTTTAAAAACTGTCTTAGAAACTTCGTTTGCTTCATTCCAGATTTTATTAATGTTCTTTGAACCTTCATCCATTACAAGAAAAGCAGCTTCTTTTAATTCTGATAAAGTTCCTGCATTAATTATTGTGTAATATTGAACACTTTCTGGTAATTTTGTAAGTATTTCGGGAATTTCAGAATCTCTACTTACAAGTTTCATAAGAGAATTGTCTTCATTTTGATTCTGTTCAAAAGGAATCTTAACTGCAAGATTAATATTTTCATCTGTAATTCCAAAATTAATTGAACTTAAATCTTCCTGATCCAGAGACTGACTTATAAACTTTACATAAGGATTATCATTACCCATTAAATCTAAAAGATTTTTTGCATTAGCGGCAATTCTAAAAGGTTGATTTAATTTTTCTTTAAGGAAGGCAATTTCTTTTTCAGAATATTCCAGCTCGTTATTAAAAGTTAAAGCTTTTTCAAAAAGTTCTGGATTATCAGAAACTAAAACAAGATTTTTCTTAGTCTTAATATAAACTGTCATATTTTCCAGCTTATATTCAAAATGCGAAGATTCTCCTGATTTAATATAAATCAAATTTTTTACAGAAATAAAATTATAGGCAAAAGGTGCAAGACGGGTAATTCCTGCCAAAAAGCCCATATCTAAAATTGCCAGAAAATGATTGTTCTCATATAAAGCTGCATCTATTCTTCTAGATAAAGCTAAGTCAACAAATTTATTTTTTCTGATGTTAGTTTCACGCAATTTATAAAAAGTTTCCCTGAAATTTGCAGCAGCAGGCTGTGCAAGAACTACATCAGCAGCCTTTAAATCTATTAAAGGTTCAACTGCAGACCAAACAGAATCAGTTCTTACATAAACAGAAAAATTCTTAGGAAGACCGGAAATAGAAGATTTTTTATCAAAAGCCGAAAAAGACATCCATGCAATAAAAATTACAATAAGGGCCAGTAAAATATAAAAAATTGCCAGTAATATTTTTACAATAAAAGGCTTGTTTGCTTTTTTAGGATTTTTTTTATCTGTTTTTTCTTCTAATGTCTTTTCAGAAACTTCATTTGATATTGTTTTTGACTCATTATTTTCCATACTAATAATTTTAAGTTAATGGAAAAACAAAATCAATCAGTATTTACAGGGCTTCCACATTATAAACGCTTTTCCGTAATGTTGGTGCGAAGGAGCGGTGCGTGGTTCAAAAACACTCTTTT
>CAMGTC010000325.1 GCA_946061765.1 uncultured Treponema sp. | reverse complement strand
ATGGCGAATTCGCCATAATTAAAAGTCAGGCCGGATTAAACAGTTTTAAAATCAGCGTAAAGGAATTTGTAGAAAAAACAAATGCAATAAGTATTCAGGCAAAAGCAGGACGATATGGTGGAACTTATGCACATAAAGACATTGCTTTTGAATTTGCAATGTGGATAAGTCCTGAATTTAAAATCTATATTGTAAAAGAATTTCAGCGGCTTAAAGAAGAAGAACAAAAGCTGCTTGGATGGTCTGCAAAACGAGAATTAGCAAAAATCAATTACAGAATACATACAGATGCTATTAAGCAGAATCTTATTCCTCCAGAGCTAAGTCCAGCTCAAAAATCATTTGTATATGCAGATGAGGCCGACATGCTTAATGTTGGTCGTTCGCTAACGCGAACTTACCGAGTTTTTGCACGCAAAAACTCGCAAGCTCAATTTGCAAGTTTGCGTAGTAAACTTGGTAAGCAACCGAAGGTTGCGACCAATATGGAAAACCTGAATGCAGTTTTTATAAATGACGGATTGCCACAAACTGAACGACTTGAAAAACTGAACAAAATCGCAATTCAACAGATGAAAGTACTGGAAAACATCGAAGACAAAAATCTTCTTACGGACGGCAATAAATGAAAAATAGCCACACGGATTCGATTTTGCTAACGCAAAATCAGGAGTAAATATGTTGGAGAAAGAAGAATTGACTGGTAAAATTATAAATGCCTGTATGGAAGTTCATAATGGACTTGGGAACGAATAACAAAATTCAGAAAAAAGGAATTACGTTAGTAATTCCGAATCCGTGTGGCAACATATAAGGAAACAAAGATGAAAAACAGCGGCGTAGAATGGATTGGTGAAATTCCTGAGGATTGGGAAGTAACACAAGTCAAGAACATATTTAACATTGGTCGTGGACGAGTCATCGCTCAAACAGAATTAGATGAACATGGAAAATATCCTGTATATTCTTCACAAACAAAAGATAATGGATGCTTAGGTTACATTAATACTTATGATTTTGATATAAATCAATTAACTTGGACAACAGATGGTGCAAATGCAGGAACTGTGTTTCTTCGTAAAGGAAAACATAATTGTACAAATGTCTGTGGGACACTTCAATTAAAACAAACATCAAATATATTACTATTCTATAAATATGCTTTGGAATACCTAACTATTTTTAATAAAAGAGCTGATACAAATGGATTTAAAATAATGAATAATGAAATGGCTAAAATTATTACATTATTACCTCCAAAATCAACCCAGCAGCGCATCGCCTCATATCTGGACAAAAAATGCAGCAAAATAGAAGAAACAATCCAGAACCAGCAGCAGGTAATAGAAAAACTAAAAGCCTATAAACAATCTCTAATCACCGAAGCCGTCACCGGAAAAGTGAAAATTGAAAATGGTAAAGTCTGTGGTGAATATGAAAGTTATAAAGACTCAGGTGTGGAATATTTAGACAGAATTCCTTCTGACTGGAATATAAAGCGATTACGATATATTGGAAAATGTCAGAATGGAATAAGCAAAGGCGGGGAGTTCTTTGGTTCAGGATATCCATTTGTAAGTTATGGAGATGTTTATAATAATCTGGTTTTACCGGAAACTGTATCTGGATTAATAGAAAGTACTCACGAAGAACAAGAAAACTATTCTGTTAAAGCAGGAGATATTTTCTTTACGAGAACATCAGAAACAATTGAAGAGGTTGGTTTTACTTCTGTTTGCTTAAAAACAATTGAAAATGCAACCTTCGCAGGTTTTGTTATTCGTGTTCGTCCTTTTACAAATGAAATCATTCCAGATTATTCAAAATATTATTTTTCAAGTGATGCTCACCGAAGATTCTTTGTAAAAGAAATGAATCTAGTAACAAGAGCATCTTTAAGCCAAGATTTACTAAAAAGATTGCCAGTTTTAATTCCTTCAAAGGAAGAACAAAGAGAAATCGCCGACTACCTCGACAAAAAATGTACTGCCATCGACACCGCTATAGAACAAAAACAAAAACTTATTGTAAAATTAACAGAATATAAAAAGTCCTTGATTTACGAATGCGTAACCGGCAAGAAGGAGATTTCATAATTGACTAGTAATAATTCACTAGATTATTTATGTGATGAATGTTCAAATAATAATTCTCCACTAACAAATGAAGAAAAAAACTTTCTATCGCTCTTTATAGAAAGTGATAAAATCTCAGATTATAAAACACATGATGATATCTTTAAAAATGAAAAATCAGAGTATTTAATAAGTCAATAATGAAAAGAGGTCAAACGCAAGTTGTTACAGGTTTATCAGTGTTTGATCAAACTCCTAGAATTCCTAGAAAAGTAAAAAACAAAATTCGAACAGCTTGTTTTTTATACACTAGAATTCCTTCTGAAAGGTTTAAAAAAACAGTTTCATGGTGTTCGATAATAGAACTTGAAGGTTTATTAAATTTCTATAGCAAAATAGAACCTGAGTTTATAGAAAAAATGAGATATTTAAAACGAACTGGAAAATATAAATAATTATATATGTAGTTCGATGAAATATTGTTTTAGAAAACCAGAACTTTTACAGAATCTGCGTATTTATGACAATGGTGAACTTTTGCGGGCTGCTATTATGGCTTTTCATCCTGATCCTGAAAAATGGGTAATTGGTGCTTATACAAAGATTGGTTATTTTGCAAATGAAGCAGATATTTTGTTTCAGGATGAAGTTCATGGTTCTTTGCTTACTCAAGTTGAAGATGCAATGGATATTATTTATTCAAAATATATGAAGGCTCTTATCAGTTATAATGATATTCATCGCGAAGAGCTTTATTTTTTTCCTAGAGTTGCTTTCCGAGAACTTTTATTAAATGCTTTGATTCATAAAGATTATACTCAGCCTTATCCTGTTCAGATTCAGATTTTTAGAGATAAAATTGATATA
>CAMGTC010000324.1 GCA_946061765.1 uncultured Treponema sp. | reverse complement strand
AAAACTCTATTTATTTACATGTTCGCTTGCGCGAACGTTTTGTAAATCCTCAGTTGTTGAAACAACTTGCGGTTTACAAAATTATGGAAGATTAAGAGTTTGCAACTTTTAGGGTACACTTTAAAAGAATAATTTATTTTAGTTTTTTGCTTCTATTCCTTTTCGTAGATTCCAAGTCCAAAAGAACCATCAGATATTCCCTGTATTGCTATCATAAAGTAACCAGTATAACCTGCAATAAACGATTGTTCTTCCGTATAACCATTATCTACAGAATTAAAAATGTAAGATTCAGGTGAATTAGATAGATAGCAGGAAACACTTATATCTCCAGTAGGGTTACCTATATTAGTCAAACTTGTTCCGTCTTTGCAATCTACCCAATGAACATTATATTGTATTCCTTTTGTAAGATTATAATACCAGTAAACAGTTTCTCCTTCAGTAATACTTCCTGTATTATAGTATTCAGAAGAAGGGTTAATATTACGCAATTTAGATGAACCTGCTGTTGATGGAGTTTTTCCAAAATCTGAGTTTGAAGAAGTTCCTTTAATCAATATCCAATTGGTGTAATCAGAATATTTATTTTTTTTAGAATTAATGGCTCTTACCCAATAGAATTTAATTTCACTTTCAGAAAAATCTGAATCCGTATAGTATGCATCTTTTGTTTCAGCAATTTTTGTTGCATTTTCAATGTTTCCAGATTGGGTACTTGCATATACTTCATAACCTGTAGCATGTTTACTCTCAATCCATGAAAGGTAAGGTCGTGATGCGGAAGAAGAATAATCTATCGTAAAAGAAGTAGGAGTTGGAAGAGCTGCTTTCGAATTAGAAGAGCCTGTTGCACCTATTGCCTCGTTGAGTGTATATGCACAGCTAGTGAATATACTTAAACAAGAAATTAAAAAGATTGAATAAAAAATTAATTTTTTCATAATTGTCTCCGTTATAACTTAGTAGTCTTCTATTCGACTAGCTATTGAACTATTCCAAATATATCCAATACTCACTCTGTCACTAAAATAATGACCTGGAACATAATCTAATGCATATTGAATTGTCAAAACACCCCAATCTATACCAGCTGCTGCTCTTAATAAAAGTCCTGAATCTCCATCAGATGAATGATTAATTGTATAACCTATACCTGCTTTTGTATAAATACAAGTCATGAGCATTAAAGGAACGTTAAATCCAATTTCACCTATAGTGTGGAATGAAAATTTTTCAATGGTTTCTGCATCTGTATCTATATCAGATGATCCCAAAGCTGCTTCTATACCCCAGAATAAAGAATTTTTAATAGCCTTGTTATAATCAAATGTTAGCAAAACGGCATTAGCATCTGCGAAAGAATTAATTCCCCATTCAACATTGAGTGCTCCTGAATTTCTATTGCGGCTCGCTTCTTTTTTTCTTTTTTCTTCCTGAGCTTCTGCTTCTTTTCTTTCTTTTTCTTTCTGAGCTTCTATTAATAATTCAGCTCTCCTTTTTTCTTCGTTTATGGCTCTAATTTCTTCTTCTAAGTCTTCTTTTGTTGAAATTTTAATCTTTTCAAAAGGTATTTTTTTACCTTCCCATGTTACTTCTGTAACTTTAATTATAAGATTGTCTGTAATATAATTAATGTCTATGTTTTCAAAAGAAAGTGTATCTAATGATTTTATAATAGTAGAAAGATCAATATTTTTATCACTATCAAAAGAAATAATATTGTATCCTTTAAAAGTTGATTTTCCAATTACTTTATCCTGATCATTTATAATAGAAATAGTAAAAGTACAATTCTCTGCATCTATCCATTCATTCCGAGAATAACTATAGTAATAGTTATTATTATTATTTTGAATTCTCTTTTGTCTAGGCCAGGAAGAAAAAGCATCTTTAATTGCTTTTGGAGATTCTTTAACCCCTTGTTTTAAGGTTCTAACAGCTTTTTGTGAACTTTGATTAGGGAATACTCCACAATTAATTTTTAAAGTTACTACACCCCTCTCTAACTCACTTGTTGTACGCTCTCTATATTTTATGTTTGTTGAATATACAATTTGAAATGGAGGATTATTGTCAAAGTATGTGTCGGCTTCTGATAGAGTTTTTTTCCAATAATCATAAATTTGCTGCTCACCTCTAACTTGGTCTCCAATATTTCCTGTTGAAGCTGCAGATTGAATCTGACTTAATCTCTGGTTGATTTCGGTGTTGTTTATATTGTATTCAGCTGCTGCATAGTAATATTGCATAGCTTCTACTGTTGTACCACGTTTAGAAGCATTAATACCTTTCGATAAGTTTTCCTGGGCCTTTAATGTACTTGTATCAACACTTCCAAGAATTTCTGTTTTACCAGCTTCTGTAAGCATAATTCCCATTTGGTCCAAAATCTCTTTTACAGCAAGGTTTATGGCAGTACCATTTTTGATTGCTGTTGCAGTTACAGAATTATTGTTATAAGAGTAATAAACTTTGTTTTCTTCTGTTTTGATAATTCTTATAGAAAGACTGTAATCTATTCCCTTTCCAATAAGATTTGGAATAGCAACATACTGGGCATTTAATTTTTTACCAAATTCAGCATAACCTTTATCGCTGTAAGAACCATTTTCTGCATTTGCAATTTCCTTATCTGCAATCGATTCATTTTGTCTATCAACAACTGTGATTGGTGAAAACTTGTTAAATGTATCTGTCAATTGTGTTTGCAGAAGAACCATAAAATATTCTTGTTCTGCAGGAATATTTGTACAATGACCTTCAGGAATAGCTAATACTATGTCGCTTCCTGTTGTCCCCTGATAGTATTTTGAATCAGCAAAAGCCAAAGCAAAACTTCCAATCATCATTAATGAAAGTAAAAACCGTTTCATATTTAACTCCATATAGGTTGGTATAAACAAAATGACAAGCTGAAAACTTACGAGAAGGAAGAACTAAACTT
>CAMGTC010000323.1 GCA_946061765.1 uncultured Treponema sp. | reverse complement strand
TCCTATAACAGCAACATCTTTAACCTGTGGCATTTTATGTAAGAAATCTTCAATCTGTACAGGATATAGATTTTCTCCACCTGTAATAATTACATCTTTTTTACGATCTACCAGATAAATAAATCCATCCTGATCTTGCATTGCCATATCTCCAGTGTAAAGCCAGCCCTGATCATCCAGAACTTCTGCAGTTGCTTCTGGATTTTTATAATATTCAACCATAACGCCAGGACCTTTTACAGCAAGTTCACCAACATCACCCTGTTTTACATCTTTTCGGTTTTCATCAACAATACGTACTTCCCAACCGTACCCTGGAATACCTATTGCACCAATTTTGTTATCATGTCCAACTCCCAGATGAACACAACCAGGTCCAATAGATTCTGACAATCCGTAATTTGTATCATAATCATGATGTGGAAAATAAGATTTCCAGTCTTCAATAAGTTTTTTAGGAACAGGCTGAGCTCCAATATGCATAAGTCTCCACTGCTCCAGCTTATAATTCTTTAAATTTACATCTCCTTTTTCGATAGCAAGAAGAATATCCTGAGCCCAAGGAACAAGCAGCCAGACAATTGTACATTTTTCATCACTTACAGCTTTAAGAATGATTTCAGGTTTTGTTCCTCTAAGTAAAACAGCCTTTCCACCGCTAATTAAAGAACCAAACCAGTGCATTTTAGCCCCAGTATGATACAAAGGTGGAATACAAAGGAAAACATCATCTTTTTTCTGACCGTGATGATTTTGTTCAACCGCAGCAGAATGCATTAATGCCCGGTGTTTATGTAAAATAGCCTTAGGAAAACCGGTTGTTCCCGAAGAAAAATAAATTGCCCCGTAATCATCATCACTTATTTCAATGCTAAGATTATCAGATGAATAATTCATTGCAGACATTACATAATTTTCTGAAAACATTGGTTCACGCCCTTCCCCTACATAAATCAAAAGGCGGTGTGGCATAATTTTTTCAGAAATAGATTCCAGACGACCAATAAATTCCGGGCCAAAAAATAAAACTGAAATATCAGCCAGATTAAGACAATATTCAATTTCATCAGAAGCATAGCGAAAATTAAGAGGAACAGCCAAAGCACCTGCTTTTAATATCCCAAAATAAATTGGAAGCCACTCCAGACAATTCATCATAAGAATGCCAACTTTATCACCTCTGTGAACTCCACGTTCAATCAGATAATGAGCACAACGGTTTGCTTTTTCATTAAAAATTTTCCAGGTAATTTCGCGACGGTAAGGAAGATTTGGTTCTGGCTGAGTTAAATCAAACTCTTTCCAGGTAATTCTTCTGTTATCTTTAACATCAGGATTTAATTCAACTAGGGCGCAGTCATTAGCATACAATTCTGCATTTCTTTCAAGATACTGAGTAATAGGCATGTAGTTTTCCTCTGATTCTTTTTAATTATAGATATTGTTTCATTATAATTTATAAACAGGGAAAACGATAGGTAAAAATTATAAATTGTAAAAGTAATAAAACAACTTAGGATTTTGATTAAGATTTTATTTATTATATTCCAATTCACCCAATTCTTCGGTATTAGAATAGCCTTCCTGCTGCATAAACTGAATTTTTACAGATTCAATTACTACCTGACTATTAATTACAGCCTGAGCAATACAAGGTTCAAAATAAGTTCCACTACAGGCTTCAAACTCTTTCATTGCCTGTGCAACAGTCATTTCTTCCTTGTACAAACGCTTACTTATAAGAGCATCTAAAACATCTGCGGCAGTTAAAATTCTTGCACAAAGAGGTATTTCTATTCCAGAAAGTCCATTTGGATATCCACTGCCATCCCATTTTTCCTGATGACAATAGGCCATCTGTTTTGCAATCTCATTAAAAGAACCATTACCAATTTTTGGAAGATATTCAAGAAGTTTTAATCCTTCTTCGGGATGACATTTCATAATCTCATATTCTTCTGGAGTATATTTTCCCTTTTTATTTAAAATATTATCTGGCACATGGAGTTTTCCAATATCATGAAGATATGAAGCATTAACAAACAAGGCTATAGTTTCATCAGTAAGGTCTTCTGTATAATAACCT
Source organism: uncultured Treponema sp. (assembly GCA_946061765.1). Classification (GTDB taxonomy): domain Bacteria; phylum Spirochaetota; class Spirochaetia; order Treponematales; family Treponemataceae; genus Treponema_D. Next base: position 880 of record CAMGTC010000323.1, on the reverse strand, counting down.
TCACGTCGTAATTCATTACAGATTATTTCAACAAATTTTTTTGTATGAAGCAGATGACTTCCACTGTAAATATTATGACTTTCCATACACTCAGAAATAAATTCTATAATCTTAAACTGAGTATTCTGCAAATCTGCATTTTTACTTTCAATTTCTTTGTTAATTTTAATAATGTACTGATTTCTATCATGAAGACTCTTCATGGCCTTATTGTGTTCTTCGTTTACCTTTATCAAATTATCCAAAGTTGTACAGGTTCTTTCATTCATACGATAACAAACAAGAACAACAAAAACGTATTCGATTGTTATACCAATCATTCTGGAAATAAATTTAGTTAAGGTGTCTGGGTAAAGCCCCATATAATCTACAGAAAAAATATTGTATCCAATTATTTTTCCATATTGATTCAAGGCAATAAAAATATAATTCAAAAGGGAAATAATTTTTGTAAAGCGGCGATTATAATAAAGACAGCTGATAAAAGGAGGAAATGCAAAAGAAATTGTAATAATGATTACGTTCTTTTCTCCCAGAATAGTAACAAAACCAATAATTGCAATCATGCCCACATACATCGAAACATATTGCATTATTTTTTTTCTACCAAAATGATTTAAGAAATACTGAATAAGTGCCATCTGTACAGTATAAACTGTTAAAAGAATGGAATAATCATAAGGAACAATCCAGATATCAAGCCAGGTAAATACTAAAAAGGAAACAGGTACAACAACCGCACCAAATAAAATCTTGTTTATATTTGAATTAACAGAGGCTATTGTATTTTTATAAAACTCATCTTCCTTAAAAGACATAAACTTTATTCCTTGGTATAAACAAAATGACAAGCTGAAAACTTACGAGAAGGAAGAACTAA
>CAMGTC010000322.1 GCA_946061765.1 uncultured Treponema sp. | reverse complement strand
CCAGTAATTGCCTGCTTAATAGTAGCATTTGATTTAACTTTATTATCACTTACAATAGCAAGGTTTTCACCAACGTGAGCACCTGTAAATGTAGCAAAGATATCTGCACCTTCAGCATCAAGATTAAATGCAACTTCTGGCTGACTTGTAAATTCATCAGCACGAACTTCTGCAGATTTAATATGACGACCTTCAAGAGCAACGTCCTTCTTTACAACAAGCCAGTCATATCTTTCGTCCAAACCATAAGCATCTTTTGTATAAACGCCAAATACTTCACAATCATCAGGAATAATTGATTTATCCATCAATTCTCCTGCAGCATTGAAAGTAGAAGCTGGATGCTGATTATAGTAAGACTTAAAAGCAACTGTAGCTTCATTATCAACTAAACGGAAATTCAAAATACCTTTACCCATAATCAAAGTATTGATTGCGTCTGCCTGAGCAGCACCTGGTATTTCAATGTAAATTCTATCAGCACCCTGTTGACGAATAACTGGAGAAGTAAGACCAAATCTATCAATACGACTTGTAAGATTTTCAATAGCATTAGCCATTGCTTCTTTTTTAAATTCTTCTGAATTAGAAGAAGCAACTTCATCACCCATTGATTCAAGAGCTGCATCCAAATCTGCACGAACAATAACGTTCATACCACCAGAAAGATCAAGGCCAAGTTTTACAGAGTTATTATAAAACTTTTTAGCCTTTAATATTTCATCACGATAATGATCCTGGAATACATTCATAAATTCCAATTCGCTATCATATACAGAAAGAACAGCTTTAAGAGTCAATTCGGAAGGAACTTTTTGATCAAGAACCTTGTATCTCTTTATAACATCTTTCTTAACCCAAGAATATTCATCACCTAATATCTGTGACGAATTTTCAGCCGCTTTGCTTTTAATTGTACGAACATCTTCTGCTGCTTTGTTTGTTGCATAATCCTTGATTTTTTCAGTTGAACCCAAAGCTAAGGTTTGAACTTCTTTTGGGGTCCTACCGTACCAACTAATAGAAGGCCACAGGAAAACGAAACAAATTGCCAGAACAGCAAGAAGAATCACTAAACGAGTACGCTTGTTCATCTTTTTGAATTCCCCAATTTATTTATTTTCTTCTTCAGAATCTTTTTTTGATTCTTCTGAAGCATCTTTAGAAACTTCAGCTTCAATAGTTTTGTCTTCAGAAGTTTCCTTCAGAGATTTTTTTTCTTTTTTAGCAGTCTTTTTTGCAGCTTTTTCTTCTGCAATTTTTGCTTTTTCTTCTTCTGATAACTCTCTAGTTGAGATAGCAGAACGATTGAATTCGATTTTTACATCTCCATCAACTTTTAAAACAACAGTATTTTCTTTTACTGAAGAGATAACACCGTGGATACCACCAATTGTGATAACCTTGTCACCTTTTTTTAATGAATTTAACATTTTTTCTGTTTCTTTCTGCTTTTTATTCTGTGGACGAATAAGGAAGAAATAGAAAATAACAATAATTAACAGAAAAGGAACAAGAGTGCTGATTAATGAACCTGAAGTTGAAGCACTTGATGCTGTTCCTGTTGCTGTCTGTAAAAATGGGATAAATGACATATTAGTTCCATCCTTTTTTTAAAATCTGACAATAAAGCCGTCTAAAAAGTTTAACACTTTCTAATGTAATAATCAATTATAAATATGAGTAGATAACAATAGATTTTTAATCTTCAAAACTATTGATTTAAGAGGAAAGTAAGTTCTTCGTTTAATTTCTTTGCACTTGCATCATTTGGATTTATAGCAACTACCTGGCGAAGATAATACTGAGCTTTTCTATAATCTTTTTTATTAAAATAAATCTCATATAGTCTAAAGAGAGATTCACTGTTTCTTGGATTGGAAATCAAACTTGAACGTAAATCTGCAAGAACAGAATCTTCGCTTGTTTGCAAAAAGCTTCGTCTGTAATAAAGATAACTTTTTATTCTGGTAGAAGCTGAATCCAAAGTTGAATTAATATATTTTAAAACCTCATCCCTATTTCCAACAGTTGAGTAAGCATAAATATAAGTCTGTAAAACCCTTTCGTCATCAGGATTTTCTGAAAGACACTTTTTTGCATATTCAAAGGCTTCAGAAAGTTTTCCAAGATTTATACAGATAGTTACATAATTTATCGTTACATCTATGGAAGTTTGATTCATTTCAAAAATCTGATTACAAATATTGTAAGCTTCCTGCCAGTTTTGTCTCTGAATATATCCAATTAAAGAATAGGACAAGGCATCTATATTTTTTGGATTTTTTTCAAGAATTTTTGTGGCAAGCTGATCAGCATACAATCCTGCAACTGGACCATCTATAGCAGAAGCTATTCTTGCCGCAAGCATATAAACTTCTTCGCTATCAGGATATAACTGAAGGGCTTTTTCTATTGTTTCTGTAGCAGCAGAAGTATTCTTACTCCAATCTAATTGGACTTTTGCCCTTAACAAAAGATATTCCAGAGATGAATTTTCCTGCCTTGCGTAAACATCCAAAAGAGAAACTGCATGAATATAATCATTTTTTTCTATAAGAATTTTGGCACGAAAAAGAAGAAATTCTAAGTCGTTTGGATTTTGCTGTAACACACGTCCAACATACTCTTCTGCTGCAGTAAAATCTTTTTTTCCAAAGGCCATATAAGCTTTTTGTTTTAATAATGCAATATCATTTTCATCCTGAGATTTATAATTTAATAGAATTTTTTCGGCAGTTACAAAATCACCGGACAAACGTAAAGATTCTGTATAGGCAAATATTATTTCTTTACAGTTATTTGTACTTTCATAGGCTTTTTTATAGTAATAAATTGACTTATCACTTTGTTTTTTTTTTGATAAAAGCTTACCCATAAGATAATTGGCCATGACTGAATTAGAATTTTTTTGTAAAGCAAGTTTAATTGAAGTATCACAAGGTTCATAAACGTCTGGGGTAGAAGTTGGCTTTAATAAAACAAGAGCTGGTAAAATAGAAGAAAGAAAATCTGCG
>CAMGTC010000321.1 GCA_946061765.1 uncultured Treponema sp. | reverse complement strand
TAAAAATTCTGTCAGGATAAAAATAAAAATCCCCCAGCAAAAAATCATCAAACCACAGAAAAATTGAAATGAATGTTTTGTAACCAAAGCGGAAGATGTAGTAATTACAACTCCAAGAATAATTTGCAGCATTAAAAGTAATTCAAAAATATTATTACTCAAAAGATCAGGTCTTACAAAAGACGTAATACAAAGTGCAATAAAAAATATAATTCCTATTACCAGTAAAACATTAACAAATTTCAATATTTTGTGTTCCAAAATACAACACCTCAATTAAATAATACCTTCAAAAAATAATCTTTACAATAACATTTCAACATGATAAATTCTTATTCATGAAAAATGTATATCGAGTTTTTTTATTATTTGGCTTAGCATTGCCACTGTTTTTTTCTATTTCTTGTAAACCTGCTGCAGAAGATAACACAAGTGCAATTTTAGAAGAATTTCAAGAATTATTAAAAGATGAAAGTTTAAATCCACAGCAAAGATATACAATCATTAACCAGATGGCAAATAATTTACTGGCTAAGAACGATTTTCAGTCTGCCATTTTATTTCTTACAAACTGGGTTGAAGAACACCCTGATGATATGTACAACTCCTACTGGCTTTTAATGACAGCTCATGCTTATCTTTCTTTGGATGCAGAACCTGTTGCCGAATATTATTTTGACAGAATTTTATCACAATCACAGGATTTACTTGTAAAAGGTACTTCCATTCATTTAATCTGTTTACAAAATCTTATTCAGATTAGTAAAACACCTGCTCACAGAATCAAATATTTTAATGATTTAATAGATAATTTTCCTCAAAATGTAAACACAACAGAGTTATATTTGCGCCTTGCAATGGAATACGAAAAAGACAGCCAATGGGACAAGGCACTTGAGACTTACTCTTTATTTCTTGAACAGCCAGATGCCTCAACAATTCAGATTCCTGGAGAACCTGATGCATATAAAAATGCCCGCCACTTTATTGACTTTAACAATTCTTCAAAAGACTGGACTTTTTCCAGCCTTCCAGAACTTGAAAGTGCCATTAAAAAAGCAATCAGGAATTATGACTGGCGGGCTTTGGATAAATACAAGGCAAAAGTTAATTTCTTCTCTATGTCATGGAAACAGGACGAAATGGACGTTAACTCTCAGGAAGACTTTTCTATGAGAGTTTGGATGAGAGGAAACAGAATCAGATACAATGAACAACTTGACGAAGCTTCAAACCAGAACGAAGCATATCTTAGAACTTACGGTTGGAGTACTTATGTTCCTGTCTGGTATCTTTATTTTAGAAAAGTAAATTTCCCTGTTGACCCGGATATCCACGGTAACTGGGAATGGGCAGGAATTTACATGGGTAACAAGCTCTAATGAAAAAGCTTGGTCTTTCTATTCTTATTTTTTTTACAGTTTTTATTTTGTTCTCTCAGGAAAAGCAAAATAATGAGGACAGTTTTGCAGAAAAAAGCATTCCCATTGAAGAAGCAATTATAAAAGAAGCCGAATTCTATCAGGAAGAAGAATTAAAAAATCAAGAAAAGAATCTTGAAACTATAAATGATAATCAAAATCAAGATGGAGAAGAAAATCCTAAAAAAATCCAATATATAGAACTTCCCTACCCCGGTATGCAAAGACCAGAAGTAGAAAAATTTAGAAAACAATATCTTTCCCCAAAATGGTCAGCCCTACTCCACACTTATCTTGAAAGGGCCATGGAATATCGTTTGTATGTAAGAAAGGCAATTCAGGACCAGCAATTACCAGAGATTCTAGAATATCTTCCGGTTGTAGAATCAAATTATATTACAAGTGCAAAATCATCTTCCGGGGCAATTGGAATGTGGCAGTTTATGGCCAACAGTGTTTATCCTTTTTTGGAATTAAATGATTTTGTTGACCAGAGATTAGACCCCTGGAAAAGCACAGATGCGGCTTTAAAAAAATTAAAAGATAATTACAACACCTTTAATGACTGGCTTATTGCAATAGCTGCATACAATTGTGGAGCTGGAGCCATGAGAAGGGCAATGACCAAAAGTCAGTCTGATGATTTTTGGGAATTAGTTGATAAAAAAGCAATTTCTAGTCAGACAGCAAATTATATTCCAAAACTACTTGCAATTGCAGATTTAGCCATAAATGCAGATTATTACGGAATTGATATTCCAAATCATAATGAGGAATTTGAAAATCTTATAAACGAAAAAGAAGGTAATTTTGATTATATAAGTGTTGATAAAGCCTATTCACTAAATCAACTTGCAGGCGAACTAAGAATCGACCCAAAAACCATAAATCACTTAAATCCATCCTACCTTTTAGGAATGACCCATCCAAGTAAAAAATCAGAAATACGTTTGCCTCTTGGAATGAAAAAATCTGCCCTGGAAGCCTTGGAAAAACTAAGTCCAATTGAATTTCCTGTAAAATATACAGTTCAAAGTGGAGATTCATTGTGGTCAATCTCGCGAAAGTATGGAGTTTCAATAGCTTCTATTTGCGAAATAAATAACATAAAGGAAAATGCTATATTAAGAATTGGAAAAATTCTTTATATTCCTTCAAAATCAACCGATTATTGAAAGGTAGTATAGGGAAAATAATATGCATTTTAGTAAAACAATTAAAACAATTACACTTGGTTTACTTTTTTTTAGCGGAGTAAGTCTTTTAATTGCTGAACCAAGTATTGAATCAAAAAGCAGCATAAACTGGATTACAAGAGAATTTACCAGTTCTATTTCTTTAGATACTAAAAAAGAAAAAATTCAAATGCCATCCGGAAAGAAAAGTGCTTCTACTAAAATTAAAACTAAAATGCCACAATTAATTCAGCCTCCTCTCCTTTCTCTTTTTACAGATAACACAAGCGACCTGGCAGATATGGTTATTTACAATCAGATTTCCTTTGATCAGGTAAATAATTTTATTATGAGCGGATATAAAACCCCGGATATTTTTTCCAAGGATATGTCTAAACTTAACACTACAAATAAATTAAATG
>CAMGTC010000320.1 GCA_946061765.1 uncultured Treponema sp. | reverse complement strand
ACGGAATTATTATTCTCGGTCGTATAATGCCACTGGCGGATGCAATGACAAACATTCTGCTTGTAATGCTCAGTTGCCGTCTGATTCAATGAGTTTTCAGGCTTAAAATAGCAGACTTTGAATTCAATTCCCAAATGCTTAAAACCGTGGCGTAAAACAGAAATAAGTCCGTCATTGTTTACGGCATCTTCAAAAGACTGATAGAAAGCGTGCCCGGTGTTTGAAGGATTCATCTTTTCAAAACGTGCCCAGGCTTTTGGCTGAGTATCGCGGATAAAGCCAATTAAAGTTGCAATATCCAAAGCATAGCCTTCCGCATTCCCTAAACGATAACCTGCATCAATGCATTTTATCCAACCACCTTCGGAAGAAATTAAATATTTTTCGATGTCGGTCTCAAACTGTTTTTCTGTGTCGGACATATTTAGTTCCTATTTCTTTCCCAGTTTTTGTATTTCTGTAATAAGCAAATCGATATTACACATACTATAATCAGAAGAATCTGCGTTTTTATTTCGTTCTCTTAATGTTTTTGAGTTTTCTAAAGCAGTATTAATCTTATCTTTTAGCATTGCATAGATATCATTTTTATCAAGCCATTCCTGTTTTTTACAATAGTTTGGAATATGTTTACACAATTCTTCAATAAGCTTGTCTTGATTTTGATAAGTTTGTTTTGGTAAGCAATAATGAAGTAAAAACCATATTTCAAAACAAGGCATAGAGTCTGCAATATCTATTCCATGCTTTTTAAGTTTTTCCGGATTATTAATTAAATCTAATGTTGTTTTTGGAAGTTTTTGAGTTTGCAAAACATCGCGATCAAAAAGGAGCCAGACATAATCATAAGCTCCTGAGGCTTGCTCATCTTTTGCATAATCCAAAAGAGTTGTTAAATTGCTATGTTTAGGTAAATCTGGTTTGATTTTTAAGGAAGAATATCTTTCTAAGCCCTTTAAGCGTTCAAAATATATTTTTTCTGTCGTTCCCTCTACAACAAGCAAAATTGTAGTTACGGTAGGTTTATTTTTTCTCGCTCTCGCCATTGAACAACTCCTTCAGTTTTTGAATATCAATGTTTGGAAGCGCACCGAATTTTCCAGCTTGATATAATTTTTTACGAGAAGTTTCTTTTCTTAGTCCTGTATAATCTGAAATTGAATCATATACACTATTACCGTCATTTGTTTTACTACAAAACCAAATTTCATCATCTATTAACAATCCTGAATCAAGCAATTCCTGATTATGAGTCGTAAATAAAATTTGAGAAGTTGTTGAAAGTTCAAGAAATAATCTCAAAAATGTTTCAATTAAATCTTGGTGTAAAGAAGATTCTACCTCATCAATAATAGCCATGCTTGTCGAACATGAGTCAACAAGAGGTTCCACAAGATCTAACATTCTCAGCGTTCCTGAAGATTCAAATCCAAGCGGTAAAGGATAATCTTTGCCATTATAATGATGAAATACTGTTGCACGTCTTGTAATATTTTGTTCTTTATCTGATATATCGGAATTTACAGGTTCTTTTTTTATTGTCCGTATTTTTACATCAGAAATCGAACCAAAATCCGCAAAAGACAAAAAGCCTGTTGCTTTTCTATTAAACGCCTCATCTTCATCAAGCTTTTTTAGGAGGTCTTGAGAAACACCATCTGAGTAAACTCCTATATAACCATTAAACCTGGCAAACACATATGTGAAAACATCTTTTAATATGGTGAGATTTGTTTTAGAACTTGCAGAAATTACAGTACAATTAGGAACAATAATATCTTCAAGAGATTTCTTTGCCCCTTTTACCGAGTTTCCCCAAACAATGTTATCATCAGTTCTAGTAAAAATTTGTCTTGGAAGATGCTTGGGATAATAAATCAATGATTCTTCTAGTATTTTTTTACGATTTAGTTTTAAATGATAGCTATATTTTATATAGCGTTTTTCTTCACTGCTTAATACAAAAAAATTTAAATCAAATTCTCCGCATATAGAATCAGAATCCTCATCCGTAAATAAAAAAGGAACAAAAGAAATTTCTGAATCTGGTTTATTTGAGTAAAAGGAATAAACCATAAAATTGAGATAAAACCTTAAGGCAAGAGCTATATTTGACTTTCCTGCAGCATTCGGTCCATAAATACATGCTGTTTTTAGTAATTTTGTTCCTTCAACATCAATGTAATGTAGTTTTTCGGATTCATCATAGCTTGTAGGTTCAAAACTTATAGTTTGTTTTTCACTTATTGAATATGTATTTGCAATGGAAAAATCAATAAACATAGAAACTCCTTGGCATCTAATCTATTATCGACATAAAGTACCAAAAGTATTGCTATTTTTGCAGATTTTATGCAGATTTTCAATTACTTTTGCTATATAAAACAAAAAGTCCTATAATAGGCTCCTCTTGCGAAACCAATTTCAAACTGTTTTTCTGTGTCTGGCATGTGTATTGCTCCTTATTCTACAACTTTCCAATGACCATTTTTATCTGCACCCACGCGTTCAATAAAATGATTTTCCTGAAGTTTTTTCATATTCTGGATAATGCTCTTTCTTGAAATTCCAACAATTTCAGCAAGTTTGTTCTGCGTGATATATGGATTTTCAGCTATCGTCTCAATAATCTTCTTTTGATTTGCAGTTACCTTTGCAGTTACCTTTACAGACACCTTTTTCTCTGTCCTGATAATTTCTTCGACTGCACTCAAAATCATTGAAAGCATAAACTCCGTAAACAAAGTACTGTCTGCATCACTGTCGCTTGTGCTCAAAGCCTTGTAATAATCTGCCTGATTTTCTTTTACGAGCGTTTCAACAGGAAGCCAGGCAAAAACATCTTTCCATTCTTTTAGAATAACAGTCTGCCATAAGCGTCCCATTCTGCCGTTACCGTCCTGAAACGGATGAATGAACTCAAACTCATAATGAAACACGCAGGATTTTATAAGCGGATGGGCATCGCTTTTTTTTAGCCAGTCAAATAAGTCTCCCATTAAATGAGGCCCTCGGTCTGCAGG
>CAMGTC010000319.1 GCA_946061765.1 uncultured Treponema sp. | reverse complement strand
AAAAAATTAGGTGGAGAAGTCATGTACGAACGATCAAGTAGCGGACATTCGGGGGGAAGTGCCGGAGGGCAAAATAAAAATACAGGAAGAATCATAAGACAAACTTCATCGTCAAAAGCAGCAAGCTCTGTTTCAAGTTCTGTAGCTTCTATTTCTACCCCAAAAGGTAAATACAAAAGAGAAGACCTTCCAGATATTTCAAAAAAAGTAAGTTCTGCAATTGATAAATTAATGATGTCAAATGAGTATAAAATTAAACCAAATTACGGCATTTTTAATTTTCTTAGAACTATTCAGAAAAACGGAACAGAAAAAACCTTACCAGAATTCTATACTTACAGTTTAAAACAGCACATTACACACATAGAATCATTTATCACTGTTATTAAAACTTTAATTCAGATTGCACCTTCTACTTACAAGACAAAAATTGCAAGTGGAACAGAAACAAAATTCAAATTTTTAAGAATGGTAGCAGGCTGGTCTATGCAGCAGATAAAACTTGAATACATTAATTTGCAAAATGCACCCCAGCCTTTAATTGTTGCAGATTTTATTCCTATAGTAAGGGAAATTTATAAACCTTTGATTATGGTTTATTATTACGACACTAAAAAAATTCCAAAACTTATAAAGGAAATCTACAATGATGAAATTTCTTATCCAGATGCACCAAAGGATAAATTTTCTGGCTATGCAAAACAGGCTATTACAGAATGGCTTTATCTTGATACAGAAATCATCAAAAAGCTTTATCCAATGTTATTAAGAATGTGTTCTGACACTTTTGAAGCATATCCTTCTTTCTTTAATACAAAAGTTGGTGATATTCTTAAATTTGTTGGCCTTCATAAATTTGATCTTCTTCTTCCTGAAAAACCTAAAGAAAAAGTTGAAGAAAAAAAGCCAAAACTAGAACCTCCTCAGAAAGGGGTAAAAGATTCAACTGTTATTACTGGTTTAAAACTCTTAAATCAGCTCTTCCCGAATGCAGGTTTTGACAGAGTTGAAGAGCACCCTGACTTTTATCCATATTTCCAGCCACTTTATAATTTTGATGATGGTTTTAATCTTTTATCTCCAGAAAATCCTCTACAGATGATTGTTGTTCTTTTAAAAATAATTGAAGATTGTTTTCAGGGCTGTAGAAATATCAGATTTACCGAAGCAGAGCATTCTAAACAGGGCAGCGACAATATTACAGCCATTATGGATGACTGGTCAGCATACGTAGAAGATTCTTTTGTAAGACTTTACTGTAATCCATTACTTGAACTTGTAAATAATGTTTATTCTCAAGATGATTATGCTAATTCTCACATTGGAAAAAGAACTATAACTTCCCTGCTCTGGCAAATCACATACCACTTTATGCCAAATTTCAAATTTGACCAGTTGATTCTTGAACACCCGGCAGATGAATCAAAGTACAAACCTTTATTCCACAGAACCGATTACGCAAGAAAATACCTTACTCTTGCAGTTAATGAATGTGATTCTGTTGCAAGGACCAGGGGAGTTGTGAAATTAATAGAAAATCCTTGGGAACACTATAAATTTGATTTACCGAACGAAGTTTCAAAGCGTCTTGATGTATTACTTGGAGCACAAAATAAATCCGCAAATACAAATGCAACTAACGCAAACCTCTTGAAATACACACTCTGCTTTATTTCAGTTCTTGACTGGTGGATAAACAATCCAGCAAGCCCTGCTTACACAACAGATCCAATGCATATTTACAGAATAAATCCAGAAGACCATAAACCTCAGTTCTCTGTGACTGTAAGAAAAGATCAAAATAAGCTGTTTGCAGACGAAATAAGAAAGAGTTATCAAAAAACAGCAAAATAAAAAAAAAGGCTTACCTAAATTGACAATTGTAAGAAGAATCTTCAAAAATCAAATTTTCAGGTAAGCCCTTTTTATTTAACTTAATCTATATAGTAAAACTATTTATTTTCCAGTCTTTTAATAAGATATGGAAATGCCTGTTCAAAATTAACTCCGTACCAATTGTAATCTTTTTCGGCAAGAGTTGCTTTTATAGATTCAGCAACAAAATCAGCTGCCAGGCTGTAAGATTGTTCAAAAGGAAGACCTCTCATAAGAGCTCCTGTAAATACACTGGCAAAAACATCACCTGTACCATGGAAACTCTTATCCATTTTTTTATGGAAATACCAGCTGATTCTATTATTTGTAGAGTCAAAAGAAGCAATTCCAATTTTTCCTTTTACGCCTTTTAAAGTTTTCTGATCTTCATCAAATTCTACGCCTTTTAAAACCACTCTCTTAGCACCAGTAGCAGCTAGTTTTTGTAAAATATCAACTACATAGTCTTCGTCATATTCACCCTTCTTACGATATGGAATTCCAAGCAAATATGAAGCTTCTGTAAGATTTGGAAGAATATAATCTGCACGACCACATAATTTAGCCATTGAAAAAGCAAATTCCTGTGTAAAACCTTTGTACAAAGAACCATTATCTGCCATACAAGGATCAACAACTGCAAGTGTATCTTTACCACCAAAATCATCAATCATCTTGTGCATTAAATCAATCTGTTCAAAAGAACCCAAATAACCGGTATAAATGGCATCAAAGTGAATCTTCTCTTTTTTCCAGTGATTACAAATTGGTTCAATCTGATTAGTTAAATCACAAAATGTAAATTCACTAAAAGCTGTGTGAGTAGATAAAACTGCTGTTGGCAATATAGCAGCTTCAACGCCCATTGCAGAAATAATTGGAAGAGCAACAGTTAATGAACATTTTCCTACACATGAAACATCTTGTACAGTAATAATTCTTTTCATATACAACCTCTTATAACACTAGTGCCAATTTTGGCAGGTATTAAAAAAATTACCGGTTTATAACTTTAATTTTTTTACAATATAATGACTTTTTATTGGATAAGCAATAATGATTTTTTTAAGTACAGTTTTAAAATTTGGATAATAAAATATAAGGTTTAAATCAAACAACATAACAGTTTGAAAACTTACTACCAGTCAGAAAC
>CAMGTC010000318.1 GCA_946061765.1 uncultured Treponema sp. | reverse complement strand
TTCTTCCTTCTCGTAAGTTTTCAGCTTGTCATTTTGTTTATACCAACAATTTTTTGTAAATAAATTTTATGTTTAATTTTCAAAAAACTCGAATTTCGGGCTATTTATTCAAAAGTTTTTCGACTACTTTAACTGCTTCGTCTAATTCTGGCATTTGAATGCTTTCAACATCACCTTCATCAACAAGACGGCTTGTAGATTCTTCCATTGGAAGTCTTGCAAGAACTGGAAGATTAAAATTCTTTGCAATCTGATCAATGTTACTTTTTCCAAAAACTGTGATTTTTTCGTCACAGTGAGGACATTTTACATAACTCATATTTTCAACAATTCCTAAGATAGGAATGTTCATCATACCAGCCATTTTTACAGCTTTTTCTACAATAACACGAACCAGCTGCTGAGGAGAAGAAACAATAATAATTCCATCCACAGGTAAAGACTGAAAAACTGTAAGAGGCACATCTCCAGTTCCAGGAGGCATATCTACGAACATAAAATCAACATCCTTCCAGATAACATCTGTCCAGAACTGTTTTACAGCACCACCAATAACCGGACCACGCCAAATAACAGGATCATTTTCATTTGGAAGAAGGAAATTCATAGACATAAGTTGAATTCCTGAATCTGTAATTACAGGATAAACTGCATTATCTTTTTCCAAAGCTTCTGCTCTCTGATCATTAAGGCCAAAACTTTCTGGAATTGAAGGACCTGTAATATCTGCATCTAATATTGCAGTTCTATAGCCATCCTTACAAACTCTACTAGCCAATAAACTTGTAACAAGAGATTTTCCTACACCGCCCTTTCCACTGACAATACCAATTACTTTTTTTACACTACTACCTTTATGAAGCGAAGCTCTAAAATCGCGTTCTCCACAAGTTTTATCGCAACTACCACAATTATGTGAACAATCTGCCATATTAACAAATCCTATAAAAAATAAAGTTATAAACCATAATATTGGTATACTACTTATAAAGATAAGATTTTTTTTTGTCAAAGGCAACCAAAAAAGCAAAAAATACAAGCCCGTAAAGAGAATAAGTGTGCAAAAGGTCTGTATTTTTATGCATATAATTTGTATAATTATACAGAAATATAATAAAAGAGGATTTTAAAATGACATCACAAATGCTTGCCATGATGCTTGCTTTTATTCTCTATCTGGGACTGATGGTTTTTGTTGGTCTTAGAAATGCAAAGAAAAATAATTCAGCATCAGACTTTTTCTTGGGTGGTCGCAAACTTGGACCTTGGGTAACAGCTCTTTCGGCCGAAGCTTCAGATTCTTCTGCATGGCTTTTAATGGGACTTCCTGGCCTTTGCTATTTAGGAGGTTTTAAAGAAACTTTCTGGACTGCAATTGGTCTTATTGTAGGAACTTACCTTGCATGGTTATTTATTGCAAAGAATCTTAGAAAGTGTTCTATTACTTTTGGAGATTCAATCACCATTCCAGAATTTTTAACAAACAGATTTCAGGATAAATCTCACTTACTTACAATAGTTTCTGTTTTCTTTATTGTAATCTTCTTTACAATTTATACAGCTTCTGGTTTTGTTGCATGTGCCAAATTATTCCGCTCTGTTTTTGGCTTAAAATGGGGTTACGGACTTATAATTGGTTTTGTAATCATTCTTTCTTATACAATTTTGGGTGGTTATAGAGCTGTATGTACAACTGATTTTATTCAGGGAGCATTAATTTTTATTGCCTTTGTAGTTTCTTCAGTCTTCATTGTTATAGCATTAGGTGGCTTTGGTAATTCTATCAGCCAGGTTGAAGAATTTACAAACAAAGCTATTTCTGGTGAATTTGGCAAAGAAATGCTTGATGCTTTTACAGCAAATAAATCTTATTCTATACTTTCTGCAATTTCTGCTTTTTCATGGTGTCTTGGATACTTTGGAATGCCTCACATTATCATAAGATTTATGGGAATCCGCTCAAATACAGAAGTTAAAACTGCTCGTAGAGTTGGTATTACCTGGATGGTTATTTCTTACATTGGAACTTTCCTTATTGGTACTTTGGGAACAGCTTACCTCTACAAACACGGTATTTTACTTGGAACAAATTCTCTGGTAGAAGGTATAAAAACTCTTGGAACAGGTACACAGGAAGCTGTTTTCAGTGAATCTATGAAACTTATGTACCCTGCCTTTATTGCAGGTATTTTCCTTTGTGCTATTCTTGCAGCTTCAATGTCTACAGCAGATTCTCAATTACTTTCTGCATCTTCGGCAATTGGACAGGATATTTTCAAGGGACTTATAAAAAAGGATGCTTCTGATAAAACTGTTTTACTTGTAAGTAGAATCTCTGTATTTGCAATTGCTCTTATAGGCTTATTACTTGCAACAAATCCAAACTCTTCTATCTTCGGACTTGTATCTTTTGCATGGTCTGGTTTTGGTGGAACTTTTGGACCACTTATTTTATTAGCCCTTTACTGGAAACGTACAACAGCCAGTGGTGCTATTGCAGGTCTTATTTGCGGTGGTATTACAGATGTAGTATGGCATTATCTTAAGGGCGGAATTTTCAATGTTTATGAAATTCTTCCTGCTTTTATAGTTTGTCTTATTGTTACAATTGTTGTTTCTCTTTGCACAAAAGAAAACGAAGAAGTTTCTAAGAAATTTGATGAATATAAGGCAATGAAAGACTAAGTTAAAATAAAGCTGCATTTCACTCTTAACTGTGTGATTTGCAGTTTTTTTTACATATTTTTACAAATCCTATAAATCGACTGGCTATAATACCACGAAAAATAATACTCACAATGTAAACAACTTTGCTGCAAATAGAAACTTGCAGAGTGAATGTAAATGTAAATATAAATATAAATATAATAAAAAGTTAATTAGCCCGAATTTCGAATTTTAATTCAGGGGTTAATACAACCCCTGAAAACGAGCGAGTCAAGGCCTTGAGCGAAGCTTGCCAGTGCAAACGCATTATAAACAAATATCAGATTTTCTGGCTCCCAGTCACGGTTGCGTGATTCAAAACCGCGCAATAATGCACTACACGCT
>CAMGTC010000317.1 GCA_946061765.1 uncultured Treponema sp. | reverse complement strand
TTAGTTCTTCCTTCTCGTAAGTTTTCAGCTTGTCATTTTGTTTATACCAAGGAATTTATTATAGACCTGCTTCTCGTTTTATTACACGAGAAATTACACAGGCTGTTTTTATACCAGAACGGAAATCTCCTGGAGTTTTGTCTACTTCAAAACGAAGTTTTTTACCATCCAGAGAATAATCAAACATGTAATGATTCTTTTTTCTAACGAGAGTAAATCCAAGTTCTGCTAACTTACTTATCATTCCCGGTGTTAATTTTTTGTAACCTGCGAATAATACCTTAAGTTCCTTTTTCAACGATTCTAATTCAACTGTCGACATAGCGACCTCCTTAAAAAAATTTTTCTTCAGGATATTAATCCTAAAAGTTGCCCTTAATTTAATTTGAATTTAAAATCTTGTAAAAAAGGCACTTTTATATCATTCTTATAGATAGAAAGGTGTTAGAAAAGTAAAAAAAAGTGATTAAAAATTCACCTGTATTTTTGGAATAGAGAAAGGAATACTATAAGCAGCATGAAAACAATACAAGATGAGAATAGAAACCTCACAATTGAGGAAATCACTAAGATTGAAGCTGATACTATAGGACTTCGATTTTTTGCAAGGGATTCTGATATTCCTTTTAGAGATGATGAATCTGTAACAAAATATCAAAATCTTCTTTCTGGTAATGACCGGACTTTAAACCGTGAACTTTTTGTCCATTTTGAACGTCGTCAGCGGGATATTTTGGAATATATTGTAAAAAGAATTATTCCCAGTGGTCAGTCTGTTTTTATGGCAAGTCAGACAGATAAGGGAATTAAGGATTTTATTGATAAAAACGATAGCCGGAATTTCCAGGTTGTAAAATATGGTAGTGACAATACTACTGTTTCTGATTATAAAACTAAAAGTACAGACTGGATTAATTATTTTTCTCATGTTAACTACGGAAAATTGCCAGAATCTTTAAGTGAAGAAGAGTTTATAAGGTCTGTATATCAGATTTTTTCATATCAGATTTTACCTTTGCGCTTAAAACATCATAAAGAGAATGAAGGAAAAAAAGAACTTTTAGAAATTTTTGATAAGGTTAAAAATCTAATTCGCATTGGTTTTATTGATTTTGATTATCCTGTAAAAATCAATGAGCTTATTCAAGTCCCAAGTGATTTAGACCAAGTTAAAAAAGAGTTTAAAAAAGATTTTAATAATGAAATTTTTGAAACTTATCAGGATTTAGAAGATACTATTTATTATCTTTTTGATTTTTATTCTCACCTTTGCCAGAGAATTTACGAATATGAAAATTCTAAAGAATTAAAAATTAAGGAAAATAAATGGTCTGAAATTTTTAGAAAAGCCTGCTATCACAATAAATGGT
Source organism: uncultured Treponema sp. (assembly GCA_946061765.1). GTDB lineage: Bacteria > Spirochaetota > Spirochaetia > Treponematales > Treponemataceae > Treponema_D. The sequence goes on along the minus strand of CAMGTC010000317.1, from coordinate 1,692 downwards.
CTAACGGAGAAGAAAAATCAGAAAGGAATGCTGAATTTTGGGATGCTCTTGAAGTTTTACGCTCTCCAAAAAACTTTGCAAAAATTAAAGAAGAGTTTAAGTCTTCTGATTCAGATGCAATTTCTATTTTGTCTGAGTATGAATTAAACGGCGCCAAAGGTCTTGTTCAAAAAATACAGTGGCAAAATGGAGCTAAAAATAATTCCTTTTTTATTGCCTTTGTAAATGGATTAATCGGACTTACAAATTCAATTAAATCAAATGGCGAAAATTTGGAAGAAATTTGTGATTTTAATCAGATTGAAGAGGGACTTAAAACAATCTGGGAAAGAAGTGGATATAACAATTCATATTTTTCTTCTTTTAATGATGAAGAAAAAGCTCTATCAAATGCCCTGGCAGCAATTTCTTCAACACTAAAATCTTTTGCAGAAAAATATAAAGAACCATTAAATACTCTCATGTGGTTTGATTTTATGAAATCTCTTGTTAATGATTCTGCTTTTATTATGAAAGAGGAATATAAAAGTAAGAGTTTTATCCGCTTCCAGAATGCAATTTTAAAAGATGATTATGCTCGTTTGGCATTTAATGATTTTGTTCTTCAAATAACAGGGGCTTTTGAAAATAAAGGTTTTCTTACCTGTATTGATCTTTGTTTAGAAAATCTTAACAAAGCAAAAAAATCTGCAATGGAAGAAAAAATTACTGAAGATTGTGATAAATTTTCTTATTATAAGACTTCTTTTGATTTTATAGAAAAAGCTTTTTTAGAAATAAAAGATAAAGTTTTAAAATTCAAACTGGACAAGAAAGATGAAGGTTTTTCTCTGTCATGGAAACATTATAAATGGTGTGAATTTTTTGCTTCTCTTAGAGAACCTTCTTTAAATCTTGAAAAAATACCATCTAGAATAGACGACTGGTATTTTGATGAAGAAAGTGGAAAAAGCAAAAGAAAATTTGATGGAAAAAATAGCTTTAAACCAATTAATCTTTGGGATTTTAATCATGTTTTGAAAAAATGTTTTGAAGGAATTCCTAAAACTATAATCACAATCATATATGATATATTTCATCTGCATGATAATTATACTTTCCATAGTTCAAATACTATTCTTGATAAATACGAATATTCTGGGCTTATGGAAAAAAATCCTTTTGCACATTCTTCTGTTTCAATGTTCTATAAGTATCTTTATGACTTTTTTATGTTTTTACGTTCAAATATTACAAATTTACTTCCTCATAATCTTTCGAATAAGAAGATACTTGAATATTCTTTGAATCTGTACATTGCTAAAAAAATTATAAATTCAGACGAATATGATTATTCTTTACAAAAAAGTATTATAAAGCCAGATATTAAACGTAATTTTATTCTGGCAAAACATTTTGTAAAAAGATATTTTGATAAAAAAGGCTCTGTTTATAAACCTTCTATGAGGTGTGCAAATATTGATTTTAAGAGGGATATAAAAGATTTAGGATTGTCTGAAACAAGTTCCTTATCTAAACTGGCTAGTTTTATTGACACAAAACATAAAAGTGATGATTTCAAAAGCAATCCATCTACATCTGCATATGTTTTTATTTCAATAATTTCTGATGATTCTTACTTTCCAAAAGAAGTACCAGATAAAACTATAAAAAGATACAGAAGTGATTATTTTAATTACTATCTTTTGTGTA
>CAMGTC010000316.1 GCA_946061765.1 uncultured Treponema sp. | reverse complement strand
AAATTTAAACGGTTTTTAACGCACTTTTACGGAAAATTGAATAATTTGCCAAGCGATGTAAAAATGGCGTTAAAACGCGAAAATTTCAGAATTTGCAGATGGTATAAAAAAGCCTCGGAAATAAGTATGTTTCCGGGGCTTTATTTACTTACAATAAGCCTTTACACATTCCATTATAAAACGGCTGGCAGGAATTCCCATTTCTGCAGATTTCTGTTTTATAAGGTCGATTTCTTCCTGCTGCAAAGAAAACTGAATTTGTTTTCTTCCGCTTTTGCTTATCTTTTTGCGGCCAGAGCCTTCTCTTGCTCCGCCTCTCTGTGTTTTACTTTCTGGCATGATTACCTCACAAAAATTGAAATAATGGTCAGAACAATTGAAATGGACTGAAGCAATATAAATGCAATCATAAGTTTTTCAAAACGGCTGAACATAATTTGACACTCCTTATAATTTAAAAGAATAAAGCCCCGAAAGTTTACTTCCGGGGCTACATACAAGTTTTACCAAGCTTTTATCTCAATTTTACAGACTTCACGTATGTGCATACGATACTCAAGTTTCTTAGATTTACTATTTATCTTTCTTCCTTTGTCAGGTTCAAACAGAAAATCTTTTCCTTCAGGCAAAACTCGAAGCTCTGTATGACTATAATTCTCTATATAAATTGGGTCATTTTCAAAAATCGGATCATGCACAGGTGTCGCAGTTTTATTAAATCTTGAATCTTCCACTGAGAAAGAATAACAACCGTCCTTTGCAGAACCTTTGTCTCTGAACCAAATATCACAAGGCTTAGAGAACTTACTCCAATTACACGAAACATCAGGAAATTTTATTGTTTCAGGTTTTAAGTGTTTCTCAGAATCTAAATCTGTTTTCTTAAAACTTCGGAACAATTTGTCACCACTAAGGAAGTTGTCAGAAGTTAATTTCCCTCTACCTGATATTCTAAGATTTTCTGGAAAGGATTTTCTAAAGTAATCTGGCGACAAAATCATTAAAAATCTTTTCAGTATCAAAAGAAACCTCTTCAACCTTTTTTACTTTATAGTTTTCTGAATATGAAACTGCAATATCGGCGTCATTGTACACTTCAATAAAAACTTCCCTGTAGTTCTTTTTTAAAAAACCGTTCTTTTTTGTGTATACAATTGCAATTCCGCCTTCCACAGAAGCTTCAACTCTTGATGGCTCTACAGAATGCTTTAAAGAAATCTGCTGACATAAACTGTTTGCATAAACTCTTGCATCTTCTGTTATTTCTGGATAATCAGAAGGAACAGATAAATCAGCAAGAAAATCTTTTGTCATAACGAAATCTGTTCCTAAAGCAGAACTAAAGAATTCTCTTATACCTTCCAATGGATTCGGTGAGGAACAATAATATCTCTGGTTAGAAATTGCAATTGTCATATTACTGAACACTTATTATAGGCTGTGCTTCTGTTATGTAAACAGGTTTACCTTCATGATCTTTTTCATCTAATTTTATGACTTTGACTAAAACCTGTTTTACCTTTAAAGTTGAACCATCTTCCAATTCATAGGAAGACCAATTTTCTGTAGAAGTTTTTACTTCTATGATTTCTCCTTCTTTAGGAACTAATCCAGTAGGAGTTGGAACGTTAACAGTTATTCTTTTACCCATAAATCCTCTCTATAAATATAACACAGATATTCAAAAAGGTTGCATAATATTATAATTTTTATCTAATTTTCACAACCTAAAACACCCCCCAATTAAACGAAATTTAAACGGTTTTTAACGCACTTTTACGGAAAATTGAATAATTTGTCGAACATGGTTAAAACGGCGTTAAAACAGACTTATTTTGATTTTTTAACACTCAGAGATATTCAACATAAAATTTATTATTTTTTTGATTATTTGTCATTGACAATATAACAAAGATACTGTATTATTAAAAATGTCAGGAGGCAAATATGAAAAAGCGTAAAAAGAAAAAGCCACTGACTAACACCGAAAAGATAGCAATTGCAGCGCTGATTTTCGAAGTTATTAAGTGGCTTGTCGAACTTCTCGTGAAGTAAGACCTTGGGGGCGTTGCCCCCTTGTTTACGCTCATATTAAATAAAACTATGTGAGGTGTCAATATGGAAAATGAGGAAGAAAAAAAAGACGGTTCAGATTCTAAAAGACTTAATCTGATTCTGATTGCAATTCTGGTTGTAAGTATTCTTGATTTTATAACAAATCTTATAAGGGGGTAAAACATGCCACGAGGTGGTTATAGAGAGGGTGGCGGTCGTCCTAAAGGTAGTCCAAACAAAGGCACAGAACTTGGTAGAAAGACTATCTATAAAAACATAACTGTTTCTGGTTCTCCAGAAGAAATTGAAGCCTTGAAGAAAATGGCTGAACAATCAGGAAAAAGTTTTTCCAGATTTGTAATAGAATCTCTTTTAAAATAATATCAAACGCCCCAGAATTCTTTCCGGGGCTTTTCCTTATCTCCTCATCAATGTATTTTCCCGCACCCAGCCAAGAACACGGCCGAAGATGTGGAAGTATTCGTTTATGTCGGGGTTGGTGGTGTCGATTACTTTAAGGAGTTCTGCGTCTTTGAGTTCCTTGGTGTGTACGCTGTAGATTCTGATTTTCTTGGTGATTGAATCGAACTTCAGGAGCTTGCAGTAAACCGAACCGTCAAGAGCAAAAACATAGATGTCATCGTTCAGATCCTGCATGTCGCGGTTAAGGATTACCATGTCTCCGTCGTCTATTCCAAGTCCTACCATGCTTGTGCCCCGTACACGGAACGCATAGCAGTCTTTTGCTCTGATGTTCGCCAGCAGCGTAAGGCTGTCAAGAAAGCCGTCGCTGATGTCCGCTTCCTGCCATTCCTGCCCAGGTCCACAGCTTACACTCTGATTCAATATGGGTATCTTTCTGTCTTCCGCTACGCAGATTTCTTTCTTTTCCTGCGTTCGGAACATTTCTCCTTCTCCTGTTAGTAGCCAGTCAGGTGATACGTTGTACTTTTCAATTATTGCTTGAAGAACTCCTGATTTAGGTTCTGATCCACGAAGTAACAAATTTGAAAAAGTCGTCTGT
>CAMGTC010000315.1 GCA_946061765.1 uncultured Treponema sp. | reverse complement strand
TTATAAAGACTTTTTAAAAATATAAGTTTTAAAATCCAAAGATTCGTTACTAAAAGGCTTGTAAGAATCTTCCTGAACAAGAGTAAAATTATGTTTACTGTACCAGGACCAGTTGCATTCACAGTCAGTCCATAAAAAAAGGTTTTTCCAGCCCTCTTCTTTTAATTTCTTACAAATTTCTTTTAATAAAATACTTCCAGCACCAGATTTTCTGCTTACAAAAAGGGAAAGCTTAATATCATCTTTTTGCATATAAGATAAGGTTCTTTCATCCATCATTCTAAGATATTTTCGGTTCACATCTATTGAAGAAAGTAAATCATTTAAAAACTCAGATGATTCATTCTGATACCATTCTTCCACCTTGCAGGAATCTCCCTTGCGGGTAAAAAAAGCAGAAGCAAGAAATTCATTGGATTTTGAATCAACTAATTCAAAATGATAATTATTCTCAGAAATATTATTTCTTACAATAAATTCAACATAAAAGCGCCTGAAGGCAGAATCTCCCACCCTAGGACTCCAAAGCGGAAAAGCCACATCAACTACGAGCGGAAGATTGTGATTATCAAAAGGCTTAAGCATCGTATTTTCTAACATAAACTCCTCTGTAAAAAACTAACTGCAAGCTTCTACAAATAAACTTCATCCTACATATTCATCAATAATGCTTAAAACTGGCCCAAGGTAAGTTGGCCCAAAAAGATTAAGATGATTCAAAAGCTGGTAAAGATTGTAAAGGTCCCTGCGGTTTTCGTAATCTGGCTCCAGAGGATTAGCTTCTTTGTAGGCAGAATAAAATTCCTCGGGGAAGCCGCCAAATAACTCAGTCATTGCTAAATCAACTTCGGCGTGGCCAATGTAAGAAGCAGGATCAATCAGCATGGCTTTACCTTCAGGCCCGCAGATAACATTTCCACTCCAAAGGTCCCCGTGTAAAAGACTTGGGTTTTTAGGTTCAATCAAAAATTCATCCAGATTATCCAAAAGCTTTGTAATTTTAATTCTATCTTCTGGAGTAAAATATGAATCTGCCGACTTAAACTGTGGCATAAGACGAAAATCCCGAAAAAAAGAAATCCAGGATTCGGTACGGGTATTTTTTTGAGGACGAGAGCCAATAAAATTATCTTGAAAAAATCCAAAATCTGGTCCTGAGCCCATAATTTTTTTTGTATCATATTTATGAAGAGCAGCAAGTTCTCTTGCAAAAGTTTCCCAGTAATCTTCTTTTGGATTTTCACTTTTTATAAATTTTAAGAGTAAAAAAGAATAACCCACATCTTCCCCATCATCTGTACCGGTACAAATTATTTGAGGAGTTTTAATGGTATTGGTAAATTCTATAGCCGAAAGACCTGCAACTTCTGCAGTAAAAAAATCAGAATTGGCCTTTGCATTGGCCTTCATAAAAATGTGGTCTCCGGTATTTAAAGTTAATCCGTAAGCCTTGTTTATGTCTCCGCCAGAAAGTCTGTCGGTCTGAGTAATTGCCACAGAGTTTCCAAAAAGAGAAACCAAAGCCTGGGCAAGAGATGTGTAATGTGGAGGAAGATTAATTTTCATGGGCTTATGTTATCAAGATTTTGGGGAATGGTCGAGAGAATAATTGAAAGGATGCTTGAAAAATCTTCCGCCATTCCCTGGCAACTTTTCAGGGCTTCTTTTAACCCTTACTTGCTTTTTCCTAATCTTTACACTATTGTTCATTATCATGCTTAATATAAAGGGTTCTTATGACAAAGATTTAACAAGCGGGCCGCTTTTTAAAGGAATCCTTTTTTACGGTATTCCGCTTATTTTTTCTAATCTCCTGCAAGTACTTTTTAATATTTCTGATATAGCAGTAGTAGGTCATTTTGCTGGTTCAATACCATTGGGAGCTGTAGGTTCTACTTCTCAACTACTATTTTTCTTTACCGGCCTTTTAATGGGACTTGGCGGAGGAATTAATTCAATTGTAGCCTATTACATTGGTTCTAAATCGAATAAAGAATTGGACAATGCTATTCATTCCGCTTTTTCAATTTCTATCATAACTGGTATTATTCTTTTACTGCTGGGTTTGTTTCTTGCCCGTCCTCTTTTGATTCTTATTAAAACAAAAGATGACCTTTTGGAGCAGGCTGTTATTTATTTTAAAATTTATATGCTTGGTATGCCAGGTCTTGCCCTATATAATTATGGGAATGCAGTTTTAAGTGCGGCTGGAGATACCAAAAGACCTCTCTACTATTTATCTCTTGCTGGAATAATCAACGTTATCTTAAATCTATTTTTTGTAATAGTTTGTAAGCTATCCTGTGCGGGTGTTGCACTTGCAAGTATTATTTCTCAATATCTTTCTGCCATTTTAGTTATGATTCCAATTGCAAGGGGGCTTAATGTTGCAGGCATAAAATTTAATGTTAAGCATCTAAACTTTAATCCCACAATTACAAGACGTATTCTTAAAATTGGAATTCCATCTGGTATGCAGAACGCAATTTTTGCAATGGCAAATACCTTTATTCAAGTGGGAGTTAATTCTTTTGATTCAGTCATGGTTGCAGGTACCGCAGCAGGCTCAAATCTGGATAACATAATCTACAGTGCAATGAATGCCTTTTATGTGGCTTGTGCAAGTTTTATTGGTCAAAATTATGGGGCTGGAAATAAAAAACGTATCCTGCACAGTATGATAATTTCAAATCTCTATGCCTTTATTCTTGGAGCAAGCTTAAGTACAAGTATGTATATTTTTGGTCCCCAATGCTTTTCTTTATTTACCAGTGACCCCGCTGTTATTCAGGCCGGAATGATGAGATTTTCTGTAATGTGGTTTTCTTATCCCATTGCTACTTTTATGGATAATACAATTGCCGCTAACAGAGGACTTGGCAAAACTAGTATTCCAACCCTTATTGTTTTTATTGGTTCCTGCCTTTTTAGAATTCTCTGGGTTTATACAGTTTTTGCTTACTTTGGAACCATTCAATCTCTTTTCCTCCTTTATATTTTCTCCTGGATTTTAACCGCTCTTGCAGAAATTATTTACTTTATTCATCTCTACAAAAAGATTTAAATAGTTCGAATTTCGAATTTTTTGAAAATTAAACATAAAATTGATTTTACAAAAAAAATTATTCCTTAATTT